>JACQHN010000031.1 GCA_016199015.1 Nitrospira defluvii | reverse complement strand
ATTGCAGCAGAAGCGCTCGTGAATCATGCGGGCTAGGCCCCGCTGAGCCGGCCGATGTCCTCCGATAACGACCACACACGATCAGCGCCGACGATGAGCACTGCCCAGTATCACGACTTCATCCCCCCGCACCGCCTGCTCATAGGCCCAGGTCCGAGCATGGTGCACCCCCGTGTTCTGCACGCGCTGTCGTTGCCGCTTCTCGGACACCTCGACCCGGTGTTCCTCGGCCTCATGAATGAGATCCAGGCCCTGCTCCGCGCGACGTTCCAGACTCAGAACGAATTTACGATCGCCCTATCCGGGACAGGATCTGCCGGGATGGAGGCCGTCATCGCGAATCTGATCGAGCCCGGCGATCGTGCGATCGTGGGCGTGAACGGCGTCTTCGGTTCCCGCCTGGCGACTATGGTCGAACGCCATGGCGGCACAGCCCTGCGTATCGAGGTACCCTGGGGAACGACGATTCCTCTGGAGGTGTTGCAGGACCGGCTCTCTCGTTCAGCCCCGGTCAAGGCGGTGGTCCTGGTCCATGCAGAAACATCGACCGGCGCCTGGCAACCCCTGCACGAGATGGGAGCCCTCTGCCGCAATTACAACTCGTTATTCATCGTCGATGCCGTCACGTCGCTCGGAGGCGTTCCGGTAGAGGTCGATGCCTGGGGAATCGATGCCTGTTACAGCGGCACCCAAAAATGCCTGAGCTGCCCTCCGGGACTGGCCCCGCTCACTATGAGCCCACGAGCCATGCGCACCATCCAACAGCGGCACAGCCCCTGCCATAGTTGGTACCTTGATCTGTCCCTGATCGCCGAGTACTGGGCCGACCACAGCCGCGCCTATCACCATACGGCCCCGATCTCGATGCTCTACGGGTTGCGTGAAGCCTTGCGGCTGGTGCACGAAGAGGGGCTTGCGGCTCGCATTGCACGCCATCAGCTGAACAGCGACGCCTTGATGGGAGGACTCCACACCTTGGGCCTCATGCCACTTCCCCCCGTTGGCCATCGACTCCCGATGCTCAACTGTGTCACGCTACCGGATCGGATCGACGACGCGATGGTCAGAACAGAACTCCTGAACGAGTACGACATTGAAATCGGCGGCGGGCTGGGGCCCCTGCGCGGACGAGTGTGGCGCATCGGCCTCATGGGCGAATCCTGTCAACAAGCGCATGTCCTGACATTGCTCAATGCATTGGAAGAGATCTTTACCCGCAAGGGGTGGCTGGCGCACCCCGGCCGCGCGGTGCAAGCGGCAGTAGAAATTTATACCGACTCACAGCGGTCGGCGAGGAGGAGCGCATGAGTCGAAGCGGGTTATGGATCGTGGCAGCCGGGGTCGCGGGCTTCGTTGCCGCCATCACCTACTGGGTCATCGCCCTCGCGGTGGCAGAATCGCATAAGGCCGATATGGTGGCGCCCGAACGCGTCACCGGCTTCATTCAAGCCGTCATCGATGCGAATCGCGCCAACTACACACAGAACGTCGTGGACAAATTGCACAACCAAGGTGTGGTCGAGGCGCTGGAACATTGGAAAGAAGAGAAAGGCCTTCCACTGCCGGCCCAGTTCCTGCTCGAGTCCGGGCGCCTGGTCGCGCAAAAAGATCTGAAACTCAGTTTCCGGCTCGCCAGCCTCACGCCGATCTACGTGTGGAATGGACCCAATAGTGACTTCGAACGGCGCGGGCTGGAGGCGGTCATGAAGGTCCCCGATAAACCCTTTACCGGTTTCTATCAACAAGCCGGTATCCGCTACTTCCAAGGCATCTACGCCGACCGTGCCGTGTCAGAGAGCTGTGTCTCCTGTCACAACGGCCACACCAACAGCCCACGTCGTGACTATAAGCTCAACGACATTATGGGCGGCATCATCGTCACCATTCCGATCACTGACATGCCATGACCATCGTCATTCGCCAGATTCGAATCCTGGACGGGCTCGGCCACCGTCTTGAGCGAGGCACCGTCGTGATCGAGGGAAGCCGCATCCTGGCGGTCGGCCCTGACAGAGACGTCCGTCTCCCCAAAGGAGCCCAACGGATCGATGGCCGAGGACTGACGGTCCTTCCCGGCCTCATTGATTGTCACGTTCATTTGTGTTTGGGAGCGGAAGCGGATGTCGTCGCCGCTGTAGAGCGAGACTCCTCGACGTTGACATTGTTGAAGGCAGCCGAGTTGGCGCGTCGCACCCTCCAGGCCGGGTTTACGACGGTGCGGGACGTGGGATTCCGCGACCATGCGATCTTTGCGCTGAAACAGGCCATCGAGTCCGGCATGACCCCCGGGCCTCGCATCCTTGCCGCAGGCCTCGCCATCTGCATGCCCGGCGGTCATGCCCGCTTCATCGGGCGCGAAGCGGCCGGAGTCGAAGCCGTCCGGTCAGCGGTGCGTGATCAACTCGCCGCAGGCGCCGAGGTCATCAAACTCATTGCTTCCGGCGGCGTGCTCACCCCCGGCACCTCACCGGACGAGGCCCAGATGACCGTCGAAGAACTGACGGCCGCCGTTGAAGTCGCCGTGGCGCATGGTCGGCACGTGGCAGCCCATGCCCATGGCGCCACCGGGATGAAGAACGCGCTGCATGCCGGAGTCCATTCTATTGAACATGCCACGCTCATGGACGACGACGCGGCTGAGATGATGACCCAACGCGGCGTCTTCATGGTGCCGACGTTGTCCGCGCTCGCCACCACCGCGGCTTGCCCGGTCGGTTGCGGCATTCCCGACAGCGCCCGCACCAAAGCTAGAAATATGGTGAAGCAGCATGAGAAGAGTTTCCGCGCGGCCGTGCGACGAGGTGTCCCCATTGCGCTCGGCACGGATGCGGGAACCCCGTTCAACCATCACGGGGAGAATGCCCAGGAATTGGAACGGATGGTCGCGTTGGGGATGGCTCCGATGGAAGCGATCATGACCAGCACCTCGGCCGCCGCGCGGTTGTTAGGCCTCGACCAGGACATCGGGACCATCACGGCGGGGAAGCAGGCCGACTTGTTGTTTGTGGAAGGGAATCCGCTCAGGAATATCGGGATGCTGCGAAAGAAGGAGCGGATCGCGGGAGTGATGCAACGCGGGCGATTCGTGGCGGGACCGCTGATGGAAGCCTAAATGATGAATGTTGAATGATGAATGAATTCCCTCTTCGCAATTCATAATTCAGAATTCATCATTCTTGTGCTACCGCCGTTCGTACAACAGCTCCAGTGCGACGAGGAAGCCGTTGATTCGGCCCTTCCGAAACGCCTCCTCCAGCCGGCCCCGAAGCGCACGAATGCCACCCTCATCGCCTCGTGCCACGACAGACTGCGACACCATCATTTGAAGCGCCACCTCAAGGAGGCGTTGTTTCCGCTTCTCCATGTCAGGGGTCACGAATTCGTCCATGACCTCAGCCGCGCGCGCCTCCACAATGGGGGCCTTGAAAGAGTCGTACCCTTGCTGCGCGACAGTACGTTCGCGAACCGTCGCGAGTTCGGCCTTCACCCGCGGCAGCATCGTCATCAGGACGGCAAAGACCTCCTTGCGCCCTTCATCGAAGAGCTTCTTCTCCATTTCATCGAGAAAGAAGAACGGGTCAACGGCTTCGTTCCGCGGCTCCTCGCCCCAATGCAATCGATCATAGGTTCGCCGGCTCTCCGAATCACCTAAGACCTCATAGGCAGAGTTGATCTCACGGATCTTTTCTTCCGCCTTGGTATTGTTCGGATTGCGGTCGGGATGATGCTGGAAGACGAGCTTCCGGTAGGCTTTTTTGATGTCGTCGTCGGTGACGTCGCGCGCGACACCGAGGACACGATAATAATCCACCCGCGGCATATTGGACGCGACTATACCATGTCCGCTTTGTCGCGTTCACCTTGACAGCGTACTTTCTCCCCCGTAGCCTTGCGCGGCATCGACCGGTTCGTTTGGAGAGGAGATCACCGTGACTTGGACCCAGGGTGTGACGAGATATCAATGGTTGGTCTTGTTCGTCGCTTGGCTCGGTTGGGTATTCGATGCCATGGATGCGACCATCTATGCCATCGTCCTCCATCCGGCCCTGCATGACTTGCTGCAAGCAGGCGCCTCTGGCGGCCCCGTCACCTCTGAACAGATTGGCTGGTATGGCGGCATCGTGTTTTCCATTTTTCTGATCGGCTGGGCCATCGGCGGCATCGGTTTCGGCATGGCGGCCGATTACTTCGGCCGCACCAAGACCCTCATTGCGACCATTTTGATTTATGCAATCTTCACGGGGTTAGCCGCGCTGGCGCAAGAATGGTGGCACCTCGCGATGTACCGCTTCCTCACCGCACTCGGGATCGGCGGCGAATGGGCCGCGGGCGCGGCCATCGTAGCCGAAACCTGGCCTGAAGATAAACGCGCCAGGGCCGCCGGCATCTTACAGTCAGCCTGGGCCGCCGGATTTTTTCTTGCGGCGATCTTCAATCTTCTGCTGAAAGATTACGGATGGCGAACGCTCTTCCTTGTGGGAGTCCTGCCGGCCTTCGTCGCCCTGCTCGTGCGTTGGTGGGTGAAGGAACCGGAACGATGGGTTCAGGCGCATGACCGCGCCACAGGGGTAGCCAGCGTCGGGCTCAAACACCTCGCCGAGTTATTCCAGCCGTCATTGCGCCGCGGCACCTTGGTCGGATCGACCTTAGCCTTCGTGGCCGTGTTCGGACTCTGGGGCGCCACCAATTGGGCGCCGACCTTGGTCCGTGCCATGCCCGATCTCCAGGGACAGGACGCCGCTACGCTGACAAAGAACGTGAGTTACGCCATCATGGCACTCAACGCGGGCGCCCTGTTCGGCTATCTTGGATTCGGGCCGCTGGCCGAACGATTCGGACGCCGGCCTGTCTTTGCCTTGATGTGTCTCGGCAGCCTGATCATGCTGCCGGTTACCTATTTCGTGCCGCACAGCTATGCCGATGTCTCGCTGCTGCTGCCGATTCTCGGTTTTTTCAACAACGGCATCTTCAGCGGCT
>JACQHN010000354.1 GCA_016199015.1 Nitrospira defluvii | reverse complement strand
TGTTCGGCCCGGTGCGGCGCATAGATGTGGTACCGGTTCATCCTCTTGATCTTGCAGAGCCGCGCCTTCAAGCCGAAGTACCGTTGGAAGATCGGGGCGTTCTTCAGGCAGACGGACAGGAGCGCGTCCACGGCTCGATCCGGGATGTCGTTGCTGAGGTTCCGGGTGGCCATCGGCGTGGCAAAATGCCGCAGCTGGAGATTCTCCGCTTTCCAGTCGCTGACCAGGGTTTTGTAAAGTTCGCCGAGCAGATCCTGGTGAGATTCATACACGCGATACATCTCCCGATAGGCGGCCTCGCGCACTGCGGCTTTCGGGCTTCGAAGGTAGGCCGTCAGAGCCTCGCGATTCATCGTCTTCTTCTTTCCTCCGACGCGCATCGTGAAGCTGAAGCCATTGGTGACGATATCGTAGAGCTGATGGACGGCGCTCTGGCCGGTGATGTTTTTGATGTTGATGATCTTCTCTTCCGCCTCCGAGAGGGTATGTGCTTTGAAGCGCCGGATGGTTTCCAGGTGATATCGGAAGTCCCCACTGTTCGCCATCAATCGTGCCGCATTCGGCTCATCGACACCCTGCCACCAGAGATCGAAAAACAGGAGATGGTTGTGGAGCGCGGTGAGGTGCTCCTCGACTTTATTCTTGAACGATCGGGCCTGCAGTTGTTTCGTATCTTCAGAAAACCACAGGTAGGCATAGGCCCCGAGTCGACCCGAGTCTCTCGCGATCTGTTCCGACAGAGCCAGAAGATCCAGAAAGGCCTGTTCCGGCATTGTCGCAGCCAGGTCGGTGCGCGCCGATTCGAATCGCTCGACCTTTGTGCTCAGGTCTTTCAGGTAACGATCAAACTGTTTGACCGGATCGGTGACCAGGTCGGACAGCTCCCAATGATCGGCAAACTCGCGAGAGGAAAGCGAACGGCGTGTTGGGGGAGAGGATACGGTCTTGCGCGAAACGGCCATAGTCGAGGCTCCGATAATAGGGTGAACGATGTCAGGGATCATACCATCGTCGGCGGCGGTGGGCTTGTAGATTCTTCGCCGGCAAGGGAGCAGGCTGGCACCGTTGACAGGTCCGGTTTGAATGTTACAATCCGCCGCAAGGTGAGGTCATGACTGAACAAGAAATCAACCGCGCGATTCAATATGTGACAGCCGCCACGTCCTATGGCCGGGACACTGTGGCAGAGATTCTCCGGACGGGCCTGTCGGAACTGTCGGTGCTATCGTCGCAATCCACCCGCCGCTTCGAGCGGGAAGATCTCCTGGGCTATCTTTGTCAGTGGACGATGAAACGCACCGGCCACCCGGAACCGCTCGTGCGTGAAGTGCTGGATGGAGCCGGCCGGTGGCTCGATGAGGTCGCGACGACGCTTGCGCAGCGGCGTGAAGAGCAGGCGAAGGCCGGAGATGATGACGAAGCGGGTGCCGCATCGGCGTGAAGGACCGTGGCGTCGATATCCGTGAAACGTGAAGCGTATCTCGTCCGGAGGCTGCAGCCGGCGACGCAGCGAGAGGGGAATGATGCCTCAGGAGGGATGAACGAAGAGAGCCGCCGCTTTGAGCCTCTTGCGGTTGGGTTCTCTGACACCATAGCGGTGAGCCATGGTCTTCGTGAACATCGAGAATAGATTCTACACCGCCTAGAGGACCGGCCAGGACGCAAAGTCTCGTAGAGTAGGAATGAGGGTGGGTCACGCAGGGAGCGTGTTCTTCAGGGCTTCCAGGTTCTTCGTTACCATCGCGTCGCCGTTCTTGGTGGAGACGGCGATTCCTTGATCGGACACCTGCCGGCACTCGTCGAAGCGACTGAGTTTTTGAAGCGACTGCGCCAAGGCATAGAAGGCGGCTGAATAGGTGGGTTTGACCTTGATGCAGCTCTGAAGGGCCGTCACCGCTTCCTGCCAATTACTATCTTCCATATAGGCCTTTCCCAAGCCGAACCATGCGACCTCGTCGTTCGGGTCGATCGTCAGCACCTTTTTCAGCGGTTCAATTCTCGGGTTCGGCATCAATCTCTCCAGGGTAAGTCGGCGAGGTGAAGGATGACCGTAGCACGCGTTTCCGATCATTGTCTATGGCGATTCCTGCATGCTAGTCTGACGAAGTCGAGGCGTATCTCGTGAGGGATCTGAGCGTATGGCTGATGGCGGGAAGAGAAGAGCTCCGCCTCTGACTCCTGGCTCTCAGCCATCGGCTATTGGCCATTCACTCTTCTCTTCTGACTCCTGCTATCAGCCATTTGCTCTTGCTTCGCGCGAGATACGAACGACGCTTCACGGACTCTGATATGGGCAAAACCGGTCTCATCTATGATCCACGCTACCTCGAGCATGACATGGGCGCCGGGCATCCGGAGTCGCCCCACCGGCTTCGTGCCATCATGCAGCGGCTCGAACAGAGTGGCATGGCTGCCAGGCTGACCAAGATCGAGCCCCGACCAGCCGAAGACGAGTGGGTGACGCTGGTGCATCAGCCCAGTTACGTTGCGCTACTGAATCAGCAGGCGCCGACCAATGGCCGGATTTCGCTGGATGCAGATACCTCCATGTCCCCGGGGTCTCTCGCGGCTGCCTATCTCGCAGCCGGCGGAGCATTGGCTGGAGTGGATGCGATCATGGCCGGCCAGGTTCAGCATGCCTTTTGCGCCGTCCGTCCGCCGGGCCACCATGCAGAGGCCGGTCGGGCGATGGGTTTCTGTCTCTTCAACAATGTGGCGATCGCCGCGCGATATGTCCAGAAACGTTATGGACTGCGACGAGTCCTGATCGTCGATTGGGACGTCCATCACGGCAACGGCACACAGCACAGCTTTGACGCAGACCCGTCGGTCCTGTTCTTCAGCACGCATCAGTACCCGCATTACCCCGGCACCGGGCGCGCCACCGAACGTGGAAGCGGTTCTGCGGAAGGGTTCACGATCAATGTGCCGATGGAGGCAGGCGAAGGTGACGATGAGTATCGGGCGGTCTTTCAGAAGGTGTTGGCGCCGGCTGCAGAAACCTTCAAGCCGGACTTTGTGATGATCTCCGCCGGCTTCGACGCGCACCAGGACGATCCGTTGGCGAGCATGGGTTTGACGGAGGAAGGTTATGCCGACCTGACTGCTATCGTGTCCGGAATTGCCAAGCAGCATTGCCAGGGTCGCCTGCTGTCGTCTCTTGAAGGGGGCTATAACCTCACGGCCCTGGCGGCGTCGGTCGAGCGGCATATCCAGGTGTTGGTGGACGCATGAACATCTGGGTGAAACTCCTGCTGGGCGTCGCGACGATCACTGGGATCGTCTACGTCTATTATACGGAGGTGAAGCCGGTCGTCATTTTTGGACTCCGGTCGGACTATGCCCATGCGATTCCATTCCAGAAGATCCCGGAAGGTTTGACCAGCCTGAAGGCTGAGTCCTGCGGGCAGTGTCACCGCGAAATTTATGACGAGTGGAAAACCAGTATTCATGCCCACGCCTATGACGATCCGTTCTTTCAGGCCTATTGGAAGAAAGATAAGAATATCTGGGTCTGTTTGAATTGCCACACGCCGCTCGAGAATCAGCAGCCGACGCTGATCAAGGATATTCCGCGCGGTCGGGTCGAGAAGGCTGCGCAGGAGCCCAATCCACATTTCGATGCCGCGTTGCAAAAAGAATCGATCACCTGCGCCGCGTGCCATGTGCGAGACGGGGTTATTCTCGGCCCCTTTGATGATTCGGCCGCACCGCACCCGACGAAG
>JACQHN010000372.1 GCA_016199015.1 Nitrospira defluvii | reverse complement strand
GTGCCCGGATGGCGGAACTGGCAGACGCGCCGGACTCAAAATCCGGTTCTCGCAAGAGAGTGGGAGTTCGACCCTCCCTCTGGGCACCATCTCAATAGAGTGACCATAAGAGTGACCATAATCAGATGCGAATGGCCGAACCCCGTTCAACACTATATAGTGGATGGGGTGCCTGAAAACATCTTGACATGATGTGGTCGTTGGCCTATAGTGCGCGCGAATTTGCCTAGAACTACTATGACCAGTTTAGTTTATCACCGTCCATCATCACTCTCTTATCAATTCCATCTCATTAAGGAGGCAGCACATGCGTAACGTGTTGGCACTTGGAGCTGCGGTGCTTTTCATCAGCTCCGTTGGTGTTGCAGGCGCTCAAGAGCGCTTGCCGCAGTCCTCGGCAGGATCCGGATTCGGTGTCGGCACCGGGGTCGGAGATGTTTCTGGAAATTCGGGTCGAACGCAGGCCTTTGATCGGAACGCATTTATCGATCGACTTGGTCAAGCAGAAACCGTGTTCGGTCGCGTTCTCGCCATCGATGTGCCAGGCCACAAGTTGCACCTGGAAACGGGTGGGAGTTCACACGACGAAGGTCGTGCAGGTACTGGTGCGATGTCCTCGTTGACGCTTTATTTCGACGGACAGAGCAATATGGATCAAATTAGAGTTTTGAATGCTGGCGATGATATTTCTGTGCAGGTGGTTGAAGTGCCAAACGAGAGAGCAGATCAGGGTGTGTACGGATCCGGTCGTAAGCTGGTGCGCGAAATCTACCTGTTCCGAGGTAACGAGAAGTTGGCGGGATTCGGCGGACTCGGCCAGCGGCCGAGCCCAGTGAATGAGCGTGGAATTGAGACGAATTCAGGCAGCGTTTCTGGCGGGCCGGTCGGCGGTGTATTTCCTGGAACGGTGACAACAGGTGTGGTCACCACAACTGTCGGTGAATTCACCGGGAGTGCGCCTTGCTGGAATTGTGAACCACAGCCGGGATGGGGTTATCAGACCGTGGCTCCGGAAACCAAAGTCCAGAATAAATCGGACTATGGGACCGATGGTGCTAAGCCGAATTTGCAGAAGGGTCTGAGCAACTAAGACCATGCGCCGCTACTGAGTGGCCAGTTTTTCAAAGCGGGGTGCTTCGGAAGAAGCACCCCGCTTTTCTTTCGTTCATGCCCCTCACTATAAGCCCGTTGCAAGTCAACGGATCACTTGGTAACATCTCCCATCACCTACCTAGAGAACTCATATGTCAGAAACTCCAGTGAATGTCCACGCCCCGGATGAAGAGTTGGATCTTCGTGGGGTCATTTGCCCCTACAATTTCGTCAAGACCAAACTGAAACTCGAGACCATGACGGCAGGGCAATTGTTGTTAGTTCACCTGGACGACGGCGATCCTATTCGCAATGTGCCGCGAAGCGTCAGCGATGATGGCCATGATGTGCTGTCGCAGGAGCGAGCCGAGCATTCCTACCGTGTCATGATTAGAAAACGGCCTTAGTTGTTACGGCACTTCCCGTGCCCTCTTCCTCGTTGGTCGCATGCCCTCCACAACGAGCGTCACTTGTCGTAATCCCTCACGGAACGGATAGTGCTCCAGGACTTCCTGCGCTCGTCCCCGGACGATCTGCTGTGTTTTATGCGTGAGGTCAGCCGCCACCACCACGCGACGGTTGCCCAAGATCCTCGATAGAAGTGTGAGGATTTGTCGAAGGGCTTGCGCCGGTGGAAAGAGGATCATCGTACGAGACTCTGATCGCAACGAGCCAAGCCGACGCGTGAGTTCTCGTACGCCACCGGACCAGCGCCCCTCGAAGACGAAGGCATTGCCATCCAACCCAGCCACAGCCGCTGCAGTCACGACTGCAGAAGTTCCCGGGATGACCTCGATAGGAATATTTGACGTTGATGCTGCCTGGATGAGCAATCGACCCGGATCATACACGACAGGCATCCCACAGTCTGATACCAGCGCAATGTGAGTTCCTTGTTTCAGTCGGCCCAATAGAATCGGCACTTTTTCAGCGGCGTTGACTCGATCATAAGTGGTCAACGTGATATGAATGCCGTGATGTGCCAGCAGTGTTTGGGTGGCGTGCGGATGTTTGCTTGCGACCAAGCCGACGTGCCGAAATATTCTGAGGGCTCGGATCGTCAGATCGTCAGGGTGCCCAATTGGCATGCCGACGATGAAGAGCGTTCCAGGCAGACGGCCCGATCGAACGTGCTTTCCTTGACTCTGTTCTTGTCGCATCGATATAATTTCCAGTTCCAAAAAACTGGCTTTGCTTTGAAATGTTGCGAGGATAGGGCGAAATGTCTTCGGTCTTTTTCATGCTCACGATGGCGCTCTATTTTGTGAGCACGATCTGCTACCTGGCTTACCTGCTTCGGCGGGCGGAAACCCTGTCGAAAGTGTCGCTCGGGATTACCGCCATGGGGTTTGCCACACACACCGTGGCACTGGTCGCCAGAATGGCGGATACCGGCCAGACGCAACTCCCGACGTTTCACGAAGCCCTGTCGTTTTTTTCCTGGATGCTCATTCTCGTGTTTCTCGCCGTCGAATTTCG
>JACQHN010000051.1 GCA_016199015.1 Nitrospira defluvii | reverse complement strand
GCGCCCGTCTCGCGTGGCGTCTCGGCGGTTTCGTCACGAACCCTCGTGAATAATGCGGGCTAGCCAGGCAATCCCCATCCATTTCAGATTGAATCGCATCGGCATTCAGCACAAGTACCCCGCGACAAGCGATGCCGCGCATGAGTGCCTGACTCTTCGTTGCGCAGATCGTCCATTGTCGGCCTATACTATTCCTCATTCCGTTTCTTTTCCAATGCGAACCCGATTAGGCGACGTCTATTCAACCGCTCGCTCCAGGAATGGTCCCACCGGGTCGAGCCTCTCAACCAACTCCTTCGGCACAGCATGCCGCTCGTACAACAACTCAGGCGCATTGTATGTCAGCCACACCTGTCCATTCGAGTCCTCCCATGCCAAGGCCTTCATCGGCAGATCAATCGCGGCCGTCGGCTTCGCAATCATGAGGGCCGTGCCGCCTTTGGGATTGCCGAAGATCAGCAACTCGGTGGACCGCATGTCCAATCCAACCTTCTTTGCTTCGCCCGAATGATCAATGCGGGCAAAGATTTTCATGCCTTTTTCAAACAGGACCTTTTCGATTCGGTCGATCGTCTCATGAACTGAATAGTGACTCCGCTTGGTGATGACGGTACTGTCCGCTGAGGCCGTCGCAACAACAATGGACAACCATGCAATCCCGCAGAATGCGCCAACCATGACCCGATCAAGACGCCTCATTCGAGTCTCCTTTCTCCGGCTCCTCATCAATGGAAAACCCGTACACGGGAAAGCCCGAGAAGACTTCCCCCTTACCCCAACGCGACCCATTGCAGGCCAACGTCCGCCTATTCATGGCTGGCTCCGTCAGAAAATCGCCGAGTCTGAGCACCGCTCAACGGGAGATACTCCTCAGCCGTCAGGTCCGAGCCCCTGGTGATCACAACGGCTGCAGGCACATGCTCCCAATGCCGAAGGTCAGGCTGTAGCACACCCCCCAACACGAGGGGCGCTGTCCGCATGACCGCCACTCCTTCCATGACGGAAAGTTGGCAGAGCCCTCCCTTCGCATAAGGCGCGCTCATAACTTGCCGACACGTAATCGACAAAGGAACCCTCCGGCACACACACGTTGCCGGTCTCCTTGAAGAGGGAAAACGTCTTGTGTCGAACTTCAGACCGAGCCTGTTCGCCATACAGGATCACGCTCTCATGACACTGTTCCGCAAAGACTTTGGCCAGGCGGTTACGGGTGTCCATCCTGTCTGAAAGATTGATGTGCGGTTCGATCTCCGAACAGAGCTTCCCTTGCAGGGGAGGTATCTCTCCCGTCCGGCAACCGACGAACCCCATCGCGAAGCTCATCGGCAAGGTGATCACACAACCAACGTGGTTTCGGATCATCAGACCTCCGACGCCCCAATGAAAATCCGTCTACCAGCACATCAGGCAATTCAAACTCGTGCCACAGAAGCTGAAGCAGGTCTGACCAGGATGCCTGAATCACCCGTGAGGAGGCGCTGCTCTGGGCATGTCCCGCAACACTGCCGGTTTGTCGCTATAGATCTGCGCCACTTCCGCCTGCGTCAACTCCCGCCACTGACCGGGTTGAAGATCCCCCAACGTGATCGGCCCAATCGCCATGCGCACCAGTCGCAAGGTTGGATGGCCCACGGCCGCGGTCATGCGTCGCACTTGCCGGTTCATCCCTTCCTGTAACGTGAGTTCCAGCCAAGCGGTGGGAACGTTCTTTCGGAATCGGATCGGAACGGGCCGCTCCGGCAACGCCGGCTCCTCTACCAGAAGACGCGCCTGCGCGGGCCTCGTGTGCGTGCCGTTTACCATCACTCCTTTGCACAACCGTTCCAAGGCGGACGCATCAGGAATCCGCTCAACTTGTGCCAGGTACACTTTAGGAAGATGGTGTTGCGGGTCGGTAATGTAATGAGCCAGCGAGCCGTCGGACGTCAGCAACAGCAGACCTTCACTATCCCGGTCGAGTCGACCGGCCGCATACACGTCCGGAACATCGATATAGTCGCGCAGGGTTGGGCGTCCTTCAGGATCGGTGAAGCAAGGCAACACATCGTAGGGTTTATTGAACGCCAGGGTGCGAGGGCCGGGGTGAATCGTCATAGGAGTGAGGGTCTCAGCATCGATTCAATGCCCACGACAATAACACGAGATGACTGGAACAGAGGGGGAGAGTGACGAGGCGGCAAGCGTGTTAGTAGCGCAAGCGATGCTGGATTTATCGCTGCAGGGTGTTCAATCGAGCCGTTTGAACCGGGCCGCATATTCTTCCTGTGGCACCGGCGTGCTGAAGAAGGCCGATTTGCTCTCATTCGTGATGCGCGTTCTGACGAGTAGCGTGCCGTCCCCCTCCACCGTCAATTCCTGCGCAATGTTGGAAATGTTGCGGAGCGGCTCCGGATCCTCGCCTCCTTCGAAGCGGGTTCGATGAATCGTGATGTGATTGCGATTGCAGGTCACTCGATCTTCCGGCTGTAGGTCCAGTTGATGCGCCGTGATCGCACCATCGTGCCGGTTGACCAATTCCAGTGTGTCGTCGTGCAACAATTCCACCCGCACAGCATCCTGCAGAAGATCGGCAGGCGCCGCCACACCGAGCATAGCGTTCAGAGTGAGCTTGCTGTTCCGGTTCCGATAGAAATCCACCATGCCCGGCAACGCTTCGCCGTTCAGTTCGTAGATCCCGCCGATCTTGGGACATTCCGGCGCCGCCAAACTGGGCTTTAAGTTCGCACTCGGTGGCAGGCCGGTGGGCGCCTGGCACCCTTGGAGCAAAACAAACAGCCCGAAGGTGCTGACGGTGGTCAGGGAGAATTTGCGTGGAAAAGACATACAAGCCAACATAGTTAGAGTGTAACGAACCCATAGAAGACATGTCTAGCCCGCATTATTCACG
>JACQHN010000371.1 GCA_016199015.1 Nitrospira defluvii | reverse complement strand
TTTCCACGTCATCCACATGGAGAGGGCGGCGACTTCGCCGAGGTTCACCCCGGGATGATACCGGATGCCGCCCTTCGAGGGACCGCGTGCCGTGTCATGTTGGACGCGATAACCGGTAAAGACCTCCACGCGGCCATCGTCCATCCGTACCGGCACGCTGACGATCAGCGACCGCTGCGGCAGTTTCAGCCGTTCCCGCAGGTTGGTATCCAAATGCATCGCTTCTGCCGCCTCATTGAATTGGGCCACGGCTAGGCGGAAGGTGTGGGTATCGAATTCATTCATCGCGTCACTCCTCATGGCTGAATTGCGCATTGATGGGGCTCGTCACGAGAGGAACCGTCGGAGGTTCCATGAGGGAAACCATATTCTCCGGGCCGATGGTCTGAGTCCAGGTCAGATGAAATCGTTCCGCAAACGTAGCAGCGATCCGTTGTTGGACGACGTGCATATCCGGAGCGGTCCCCATGAGAGCCGACATGGAGGTGACACGGCAGTCGGCAATTCCGCAAGGGACAATATGAGAAAAGGGCGTCAGATCCATGGCGACATTCAACGCAAAGCCATGCGTCGTGATGCCTTGTGATATGCGCACTCCGATAAAGGCGATTTTCGATGGACTGCCGCCGCCGACCCACACGCCCGGCAGGCGCTCTCGGCGATGGCCGACAATTCCCCACTCGCTTAAGGTGGTGATGAGAACCTCTTCCAGCCGGTGGACGTAGGCTTTGGGCCCTGCGCAGTAGTCGGAGAGTCGAAGGATAGGGTACCCGATCGTCTGACCAGGCCCATGGTAGGTGATCGACCCGCCCCGTTCTGTTCGAATGACGGGAATGTCGGTCTGTCGCGTGAGCTGTTCCTCCCCAGGCCAATGCCGGTCTTGAGTCGTGCGCCCCGCGGTAAAGACGGGAGAATGCTCCATGAGCAAGAGGAGATCGCGGCAGCGGCCGGCAGCTCGCTCGGCTCGGCAGGTGCGTTGCAGGCTCCAGGCTGCTTCGTAAGGGAGACGCTCGCAGAGGACCAGTGTTCCGGTTTGAGGGGCCTCAGTGCGTTCAGGCTGCCTCGAAGGCACGGGCGAGTCCGTAAGTTCAGTCTGAGCGAGGTGGTCGGGCGTCATGGGTTAAGGCTTTGTCGGGCGGGATCGCGATACGGTGATCGTCGCCGTGCTGGTTTTCCCTTGTGCCGTGATCTGAAAGGCCATGTGTTCGCCCGCGCCTCCAACGGCATGCCAGAAGTCCCCGATGTTATAGATCTGATGGTTGTCGATCGCAGTGACCACGTCGCCAGACTGCAATCCGGCCTGCCCGGCTGGTTTCGCCGGGTCTACCTGAAGGGCCAGAATCCCTCGATCACTTTCGAGATCGAAACTCGCGGCGACACTCGGCGTGACAGTGACGGGAATCAACCCGAGATCCTGACGCAACACTGACCCGCGGACAATCATGGATTCAATGTGGGGAAGGATGGCCTCCATGGCGATGGCGTAACTGATGGCTTGTGCGGAGGGAGCAATCGCGACATTGATTCCGATGACGTGACCGTAGCGATCCACCAGAGGACCGCCGCTGTTACCGGGGTTGATGGCGGCATCCGTTTGGAGCAGATCGTACAGGGTCTCTCCTTCCGGGGTGAGGACCGAACGGTCGAGCGCGCTGATCACGCCCACCGTGACGGTTGAACCTCCCTTTAGGGCGAGAGGATTGCCGATGGCGATGACGGTTTCTCCGATTTCGACGGCCGCGCGTCGGCTGAATTCCGCCGGCACCAGATCCGGAGCCGTGATTCTAACCAGGGCAAGGTCGAGAAGAAAGTCGCGTGCGGCCACTCGACCGGGCGTGAGCCGGCCGGTTGATAACCCCACAACGACGCTGGTCACGCCCTGCACCAGATGATTGTTGGTGAGGATGTATCCGCCGGCATCGAGAATCACGCCTGAGCCAGATCCTGGAGGGGCTCCATGCTGTGATCCCCCTGAGGGGACGCCGCGTGTGAGGACGGTGACGACCGAGGGACGTACCTTTGCAACCACGGCGGGCACCGACAGTTCCTTCTGCGGTGCATCGGCAGTTGCGGGTTGGGCGAAGCTCTGGGACGGAGTGTTGCCGCTGAGCATGCACAGTGGGAGAAGTCCCACGGCCAGCCATCGTCTCTGGGATCGGTAGGCAGCAGGGTGGTTGTAGGAGCCTGTGACCATGGGAGAACACGTTCCTCCGTCGGCGCATTCTCTCACAATAGCGCGGAGGGCGAAAGCACGCGCGAAACAACACGGGCGAGGTGGTGACCTCGCCCGCATCGTGAAACAGAGCACAGCTCGATGCCCTCGTTACTTGAGCGCGGCAAACATCTCCTTGACCACGGGGGTCTTGAGTTTCTTGAGCGCCTTGGCTTCGATCTGGCGAATGCGCTCGCGTGTCACCGACAGATGTTGCCCCACCTGTTCGAGTGTGCGCGCCTGATCTTCGCCGATGCCGAATCGCAGTCGGATGACAGTTTGTTCTCTGGGCGTCAAGGTACCGAGGATTCGATCCATTTCACGCGTGAGCTCCGTGCGATTCACCAGCGCGTCCGGCGGGACTGCCTGATGGTCAGACAGCAATTCCCCGAGTTCCGTGCCGCCATCACCGACTCGATGTTCCAGCGCCACCGGTTCTTGGAAAGCCTGAATGGTTTCATGCAGGCGATCGGGTCGCATACGCATGGTAAAGGCGACCTCCTCTAGCCGCGGCTGGCGTCCCAACTGTTGCACGAGGCGACGCGAGGTCCGAAGAATGCGGTTCGAGGCTTCTGTCTGGTGCACAGGAATCCGGATAGTCCGCGACTGATCGGCCAGCGATCGGGTGATGCCCTGCCGGATCCACCAGGTGGCATAGGTGCTGAATTTGAATCCTTTCCGGTGTTGGTACCGTTCGGCCGCTTTCATCAATCCGATATTGCCTTCTTGCGCCAGATCCAGCAGCGTGAGTCCGCGCCCGGTGTAATGTTTCGCTACATTCACGACCAACCGGAGGTTGCAACGGACCAATTCGTCCTTGGCAGTTTCCAAGGTGACGCGGGATGTGTGCAGTTGCGCTAGGCAGGCGCCCAATTCTTTCTGCGCCGACGCGACAGACTTTCCTCCGGCGGCCGCTTCCAGCCGCAGCTCTTCTAATGCGGTCGCTGCCTGATTAAGAGCCGTTGCCGAGAGCCCGCTCAGGCGTCGCACCGTCTGCAACGTCTGGAGGCACTCGGCGGTGCGCGCCGTCCGTTTTAGGCGGCCGGCGACCTTGGTAGCTTGCTGAAGCGCATGACGAATTTGCCGGGTGCCGAGGTCAAGTTGCTTGGCGAGGGCAATTTCTTCATCCCGTTCGAGCAGGCCGCGTTCGCCGAAGGAACGAAAGTATAATGATTCCAAAAGGAACGGTGAGGATGCCGAGCGCGATACCTTCGCAGGCGCCTCTGTCTCAGCCTCTGCTTCCGGCTGACCGTCTTGGTCTTGAGCGATGCTATCCAGCAGGCCGCTGGCTTCCGGGTCATCAGCATCAGGGTCGACCTGCGACACAACCGACGGTTCTGTATCGTCTTGAATCGCGAGCGCATGTTTCATCGTGATCACCCCTCTTCCCCATCCTGGGGATGGTTGGCTATGTGGCTGCTTGGAGAGGCTTACTAGTCACCAATACATTTGAGACAGAAATCCGTGAAAAGGATTCGGGCCACTGATGCCGCACTCGCTGGCTGCTCCCTCAGAGATACTACGAGACAGATTCCAGCTCGGATTGCCTCCTTAGGAGATAGGGATGCTCGCAGAACTGTCAAGGGGAGCGTGGCGAGAGGCTGCCGTGCCTCGTACGACAGGACGAATGAAGCGGCGAAAAACGTGGCGCGGCTGGTTCGGTTGAAAACCCGTCGGCAGTCTCCTAGAATGCCGAACTATGTCACAACTGAAAAATAGCGAACGTGTTCATCTGGTGGACAAGAAGGGCCGGCACTATGCCGTGACCTTGAAAGCCGGGGATATTTATCACTTTAGCGGCGAGACCATTCCGCACGATGAGCTCATCGGCAAGCCGGACGGCTCGATCGTGACCCTGTCCAAGGGGAAGCGATTTCTGGCGTTGCGACCGACGTTTGGGGAGTATGTCCTCAAAATGCCCCGCGGGGCACAGGTGTTGTACCCCAAAGACCTGTCGTTGATCCCGATGTGGGCCGATGTCTATCCCGGAGCCCGGGTGTTCGAGGCGGGCACGGGGTCGGGGGCGCTCACGATGGCATTGTTACGTGCCGTGGGGCCGACCGGTCTGGTCGTGACCTACGAAGCCCGCGACGACTTCGCCCGTACGGCGCTCACCAACATTGAGCGCTACATGGGCCCCGTGTCCACCCTCATGCCCTGTCGAAAGAATGCCTACGAGGGGATCGACGTGCTCGAAGACGGGCGTCTGTTCGATCGTCTGGTGCTGGACTTACCGGAACCCTGGCAAGTAGTGCCGCATGCGGCGAAGGTGTTGCGCTCCGGCGGCATTTATCTGAGCTTCGTTCCGACCGTGCCGCAGGTGATGCAAACCGTGGATGCTCTCGAACGAACCGCGGTGTTCGGTATGATCGAGACCTTTGAAACGCTGCTCAGGACCTGGTCGATCCAGGGACGCAGTGTTCGCCCCGACCATCGCATGGTGGCACATTCTGGGTTTCTGACCGTCGCCAGAAAGGTCGAGGCCGGCTGGTGGTCGCAGGCCGGCAAGACGGCGGTGGCGGACGCAGCCGGTGAAGGAGATCACGAAGCGGGCGAAGGGGAGGAGTCGAGAGCATGAATCGGTTACAGGGAAAGGTGGCCATCATTACCGGTGGCAATGCGGGAATCGGGGAGGCGATCGCCAAGCTGTTCGCGGATGAAGGCGCCTCCGTCGTGGTGACCGGCCGCCGGAAAGAGGAACTCGACCGTGTCGTGAAGGGCATCGGCGTGAATGGGGGACGGGCGCTAGCCGTGGCCGGGTCCATCACGGATGAAGCGCATGTACAGGATGTGGTCGCGCAGACGATGCGCACCTTCGGCAAACTCCATATTCTGGTGAACAATGCCGGGATCGGCGATTTCGGCAAGCGTCTCCATGAGAC
>JACQHN010000370.1 GCA_016199015.1 Nitrospira defluvii | reverse complement strand
ATCGGCATGGTGTTTCAGGAATACGCTCTGTTTCCTCACCTGCGTGTCGACAAGAATATCGCCTTCGGCCTCAGCCATCTTTCCCGACCTCAACAGAAGGCTATCGTCGATGATCTCCTCACGCTGACCGGATTACGCGGCCTCGAACACCGGTATCCGCACGAGCTGTCCGGCGGCCAACAGCAACGCGTTGCGCTCGCGCGCGCGCTGGCCCTGCGTCCGGTGCTGCTGCTGCTGGACGAACCTTTCAGCAATCTCGATCCCGACATGGCCAGTCGCATGCGACAAGACCTCCACGCACTGCTTCGACAAACCAAAACGACGGCGATTCTGGTCACCCATGACCATGACGAAGCCTTTGCCATGGCGGACCGGGTGGCGGTCTTACACCGTGGCCGGCTGGAACAATTCGACAGGCCCGAGGCGATTTACCATCTGCCGACCACACCGTTCGTCGCCGACTTCGTCGGGCAGGCGGATTTCATTTCCGGCGTGGTGATACACGACCGGGTCACCACTGAACTCGGTGAATTTCCCAATGCCAAGAATTTTCCCTCTGGCACCAAGGTGGTCGTGATGATTCGCCCCGACGATATTCATATTGTGCCGACCAAGGGAGCAGATGCTCGTATACTGGCAAGGCAATTCAAAGGGTCCGAGAACCTGTACACCATCCAACTCGCCTCCGGACAGGTCGTGCATAGCAGTGAATCGTCCTTGAGCCTGTACGAGGTGGGAACGGCGATAGCCCTGAGAGTGGTGGCGACGCATACGGTGCTGTTCCCTCAGCAGCCCGGACCACGTGCGGACACGTAGGCGGCCGCATGGATGTTGAGGACCCATGATGCCCCGGCGCACGCCCACGCATGTATGCCGAAATCGACGTAGTTTCCCGCCATTACAGACCATCATTGAGAGGTGGAGGATCGACGAATGGACGTGCTGAAAAATGCGGTGGAATATGGAATCATCGGTTTGCTGATCGCATTGAGTGTGTGGTCCGTGGCGGTCGCCGTCGAGCGGTGGCTGTACTATCGACGCGTGGATCTGTCGCAATTTTCTGACGCGCAGACGTTTGAAATGGCGCTGACGAAACGGATGGTCATCATCGGCACGGTCGCCGCCAATGCCCCTTACATTGGATTGCTGGGCACCGTCCTGGGGATTATGATGACATTTCACGCGATGGGCACATCCGGTACGATGGCCGTCAATACCATCATGATCGGCTTGAGTTTGGCGCTGAAGGCGACCGCCGTCGGCTTACTTGTCGCCATTCCTTGCGTCGTCATGAACAACGTCTTACGCCGCCGCGTGGCGGAACTCCTGACCACGTACAGGACCCAACATGGAACGTGAGGTCAATCAGATCAATGTGATCCCACTGGTGGACGTGATGCTGGTGTTGCTCGTTATCGTGCTGACCACCGCAACTTTCATTAGCACCGGCCAGATCCCAGTGAATCTCGCAAAAGCGAAGGAAGCCGGGGACCGCAAGGATGTGCCCGTTGTGGTCACGCTGACAGCGAACGGCGAACTTTTTCTGAACGACCGACTGGTTCCGGCGGACGGGCTCAAGACCGTTCTGCTGGTGCACCCACGCGAATCGCTGGTCGTCGTAAGAGCCGACAAAGTGACTGTGTTGGAGCGGTTCGTCTCGGTCGTGGATGAGATACGTGGATTGGGATTTCAATCCGTGAGTCTGGAGGTGGTGCGGTTGTGACCGCCCGTCACACCGGTATACCCGGCGAATTGTTCCGCCTCCGTACCAGTGGCTGGATCTTTTCACTGTGCTTGCATGTCAGCATTATCTTCCTGACCAGCCTACTCGTAGCCCAGATCGGCTTGGCACCGCCATCATCCCTATTTCATTGGGATGTGACGGTTATCAGCCCTCAACATGCTGCGCCGACGGCCTCGGCATCTCCCGAAGCGCCCGCTGCGTCTTCAAAAGTCACCAAACCTAGTCTACGCAGCACGCCTTCCAGCACAGCAGGCCACAGGCGATCCCTCGCACCCCCCCAGACCGCGCCAGCACCGACCTCGACAGCCGCGACGACTGATCACCGAACTGTCGATGCAGTCCCCACCCAGCACTACCATGAGCCCCAGCAGGCGCTTGAGCACATCGCTGTCGTCCCTCTTGACGAACAGCAGAAGTCAGCAAGCGACGAGGGCGCCCGGGATCATGCGGCCTTGGTGCCGGCAGAACCACCCGTAGCATCACACTCTCCGCAGGTGACGCCCGTTACGCCAGAGGCTGAAGCTCCTCCTGCGTCAGAACTGTCGCCGCATTTGCCCGACCCAGTGGTCACACCTGACATGGCGTCAATTGCATCTCAAGTCACGGCCCTCACCCCATCGACCGCCACAACTCCGGTCACCCGGAAACCGGACTATGGGTGGCTCGCAGACACCCTCCTGCACCGCATTGAAACGCTGAAACAATATCCCGCTTCGGCACGGCTGAACCATCTGGAAGGTCGCGTGATTGTGCGGATTGTGATCGAAGAAGACGGGCGGATCGCGTCAGTCGCTCTTGCAAAAAGTTCCGGCCATGACGTCCTTGATCAGGCGGCGCTGGAGACCCTTCGACAGGCTTCGCCGATCGCGCTGTCGCAGCCGCTCGCAAAATCCCCGGTGACCATTCAGATTCCCCTCAGTTATCGCCTCGATCGATAAGACCAGGGCGTTATCCATGACAGGGCTGCTGCTGCCAGTCTCGCAAGATGGCTTGTTTATCGAACGTCAAGACATAGGCCTGACAACCGCCCCCTCGCACTTGACCACTGAAGCCGGCTGTTCCGCTGCCCCGTTCGAAATAGGTCCAGCGTTCTCCACCATCCGCGGTAGGGTCAATTTTGTGTGGCTTCCCATGCCGCTTGCCGACCATGTCTTGCGTGGCTTCGTTCACTCCATTTTGAAAGTATTTGGCCCCGATGCTGCAAGCTCCCAGAGCGAGAAGTCCGACCAACATCGCACCAATCATGATGGATCCCCCCCGAACTCCACCGCGCAAGTTCGAGGCCGAGCCAAGAGCAGGACAAAGACGACCCGGTGGATTACTCGCGACCATCATTGATCCTGACCCTCCCTTTGAGATACGAGGAGATCCACACCTTTCCATCGCGATCTACTATGATCGCGCCGACTCCCGGCAACCGTTCAATCAGCGCCAATCCTCGCTCTCGTCCCATCACAAAGACCCCAGTATCCAGCCCATCCGCCGTCATCCCCTCGCGGGCCACTATCGTGACACTTTGGCAGTCACGCGCCGGCTGCAAGGT
>JACQHN010000369.1 GCA_016199015.1 Nitrospira defluvii | reverse complement strand
TTCACCACCCCGGTCAGCATCAAGGGCGCCACTTCCCCGGCCGCCCTCGCCATAGCGAGAATCAGGCCCGTCAGAATCCCCGGTAACGCACAGGGGAGGATGACATGCCGGATTGTTTCAAATTTGGTCGCGCCCAACCCGATCGACCCTTCCCGGAAATCTCGTGGCACTGCAGACAGGCCCTCTTCGGTTGCGACGATCACCACCGGCACGGTGAGCAGGGCCAAGGTCAGCGACGCCCAGAGGATGCCGCCGGTGCCGAAGGTCGGATTGGGCAACGATTCCGGGAACAGCAATTGGTCAATCGTCCCGCCTAACGCATAGACGAAGAAGGCCAACCCGAAGACGCCGAACACGATGGACGGCACGCCGGCGAGATTATTGACAGCAATCCGCACCAGTCGGACCAGGACACCTTGCTTGGCATATTCCCGCAGATAGACCGCGGCCATGACCCCGAAAGGCATCACCGCGATCGTCATCAAGAACACCATCAGGACCGTGCCGAAAATCGCCGGGAAGATGCCCCCTTCAGTATTCGCTTCACGCGGCTCGCTGGACACAAACAGCCAGAGGTTGTGAAGGTAAGCGACCAACTTGTCGATCCAGCTCATGTCGTTCGGCCTGCTGACCGTGATGACCTGGTCGAGCGTAAGCCGCAACGGCCGCCCATTGGAGAGGGTCAAAAGGAGTGTCTTCTGCCCGGCCTCTTTGTACAGCTGCTCCAGCGCCACTGTTTTGGCTTGGTATTCCTGTTCTAGTGTGGCGATCTGATCAACGAGACGGCGGTCCACTTCGGCTTCGCGTGGACTGAGTTGGCCATCGAGCGTGAGGGCCTGGCGCTCCAGCCTGGCTTTCTCGAGGCGATAGTTGATCGCGCCGATCTCGTCACGCTCGACATGCTCAATACGTTGGCGCAGATTGGTGGATTCCCCCACCAGCGATCCGATTGCCGACCAGGTATGACTGTCCGAACTTTCCGTCATTCCATCGACGCCCACGATGCTGAGGCGACCAAACGCGGGGCCCCATTCGCGTCGTTCGACGAATGTCAGATCTTTCGGGCTCATGGTTGAGAGGATATCCTCTCCATTGACCCATCGATACTCGGAGCCGAACACATCGCGATTGCCGACACGGTAGCGAAATCGGTCCAGTCCATTGGGCCTGTCCGGTGTCACAGAATTGGGAATGACTTCCTGTCCCACCACCTGTCCGATGACGATCTCTTGCGTCTTCAGCACGATCTGATGCAGGGTGGCAGGCCAGAACTGCCCCAATCCATTCACCATGATCAGTGCGAGCATCGCTCCCACCATCAAGAGGCTGATGGCGACGCCGGACGCCGTCAGCCAGACGAAGAGTTCACCGCCCCGCCAGAAGCTTTTCATCGAATCAGAGCGTTTACCCATGGCTGTACTTGTCCCGCAGCCGCTGCCGAACGATTTCAGCCAGTGAGTTGATGACGAAGGTGACGATGAACAGCAACAAGGCGGCTAGAAACAGCACCCGATAGAGGCTTCCCCCGTGGGGCGCTTCGGGAATTTCCACGGCGATATTTGCCGACAAGGTCCGGAATCCGTTTGCCCAGTTCCAGTCCATGACCGGAGTATTGCCTGTCGCCATCAGTACGATCATGGTTTCGCCGATCGCACGACCGAACCCGATCATGACTGCGGAAAAGATCCCGGGGCTGGCCGAGAGCAACACCAGATAGAGAACGGTTTGCCAGCGGGTGGCGCCCAGCGCGAGTGAGCCGGCGATTTGGGTCTTCGGCACGTTCGCGAGCGCCTCTTCGGCGATGCTATAGATGACAGGCACGATGGCGAACCCCATGACGATGCCGACCACCAAGGCGTTGCGCTGATCGTACTGAATGTCAAGCCGGTTCGAGAGCCATGCCTTGATGTCGCCGCCGAACCACCAGGCCTCGAGGAACGAATTGGCCCAGAGACAGGCTCCAATCCCGATCGCCAGGATGGGAATCAACAGCAGGGCCTCCTGCCCAGGACGGAGGCGTCGCCTGAAGGCGGGGGGAAAAAGATACCAGATGAGAGAACTCGCGATGACGAGCACCGGCAATGTCACGGCCATCCCTGCGACGGCCGGAAGCAATCGTTCCAGCAGGGGAGCCAGCCAGAGCCCGGCGAGAAAGCCCAACACGACCGTCGGCAAGGCTGCCATCACTTCAATGATCGGCTTGATCTTCGCGCGAAGATCCGGGTGCATGAACTGCGAGGTGCACATCGCCGCCAGAATGGCAATCGGCACAGCGAGAAGCAAGGCGTACATCGTCCCTTTGAGCGTCCCGAAGGCGAGCGGCATTAAGCCGAGTTTGGGTTCAAAATCATCCGACCCCGAAGACGATTGCCACACATGTGTGGGTTGGTCGTACCCTTCGTACCAGACCTTGCCGAACAGGGTCTCGAAGGTCACCTCAGGATAGGCATTGTGCATCTGATAGAGAGCAAGTTGACCGGCCCCATCAAAGGAGATCAACCCGTCGCCTTTCGGCGCGAACGTCACAGCGCGGATCGGGGAATCGCCGTTCGACAGCGTGAGCCATGTTTGCTCAGCAGTCGCATGGTGAAGAAAAATCTGCCCCTTCGCGTCCGCTGTCACAAACCCCTTCACCCGCTGGGAGGGAGCAAAGGCGGTAACCGGGGCGCCATGAGACCGGAAGGTATGCATCTTCGTGAGTCGCCAGCGAGATTGATCCTCTGCGCGCCGTATGAGTCCCCAGGTCGAGACCTCGCCCTCCGCCGTCATGACGACCAGGCTACGATCACCGTTCAAGAAACCGAGCGCAGTCACCGCCGTGGTAGGTGTGGTGACCGCATAGCCGCCTTTCACGGCGGGTGGTTCCCTGTCGGACAGGGCCACATGCAGCACGAGCCCGTCCATCGTGCCGATATAGAGGTTTTCAAGCGACCCGTCCAGAGCCAAGGACGTGACGGTGGCGGTCGGTTTTGTCAGTTCCGTGATGACCGGATCGATGCCCGCTCCTTCGTCCGCCGGCAATCGAACGACGATCAGCCGACCTTCTTGAGAGAGGATGGCCAGCACGCTTTCACGGTCGTTGAATCGGTACGCCAGAGTCGTGATAGGACCTTGGGTGAGCGTGAGTGGTCGGCCGGCCCGGATCATCGGACGTTTCTGCCGCTCGCCGGAATCGGAGAACTCCGTCGTTGTGCCGATCTTCAGCAACAGCACCTCGCCCTCGGCTGTGCCCACCGCATAACGCGAAGCACGGCCGCCGCCATGCGCCATCGCCGTGAGATGCCTGCTCTTGAGGTCGGCCGGCAGCTCCATCGGAATCGGTTGGCCGGAGGCCAGCTCGATGAACTGCACGCCGCCCGACGTGACTATCTGCGCGATCTCGCGATGCTCATCCACCGCAAGTTGAACCGGACCTTCCGCCGTGAGGAAGGCAGGCAATACCATGCGCTGAGTCAATTTGGCGGTGGGAGTCGTGAACAACGGCGTCACTTCCCGAAAGAGGAAGAAGAAAATACCGAGAATGCTGAGGATCGTCGCCAGGCCACCGACGGTGATCATGGCTCGTGCCAGGCGATCGATCAGCGGGCGCATGTGAAGAGGTTTGATCATTCGTCGGTCTCGCTCTGATCGTCAGTGGATCTTGGCCAATTGTTTGTCGGCCAGGGTTGCATCAACAGGGAAATAGCCGTCTCTCAAAACATCGGATTGCCCCTCTCGGCTGTAGACATACGCGAGAAATTCTTTGACGATCGGTGACAGAGGTTTGCCGGGAGCTTGATTCACATAGATGTATAAGTATCGCCAGAGCGGGTAGCTGCCGTTTTTCGTGTTGGCCTGGGTCGGCTCGATGTACGGCTGGCCTGTCTTTGCCGCCAGGGGAACCATTCTGACGCCGGACGTCGTATACCCGATCCCGCTGTAACCGACCCCATAGCGATCTTCGCTGATCCCTTGGACCACTGAAGCGGACCCAGGTTGTTCCTTGACTTGATCCTTGAAATCCCCGTTCTTGAGCGCATGCTCCTTAAAAAACCCATAGGTTCCGGAAGCCGAGTTCCGGCCGTAGAGGCTGATGGGCGCCGTAGCCCAGTCGCCGGCTAACCCGAGTTGGCCCCACTTGGTTGGGTCGATGGCGTGTCCCTGTCGCCGGGACTTGGAAAACAGCGCATCCACCTCCGGCATCGTCAGGCCCTTAATCAGGTTGTCTTTGTTGACGAAGAGCGCCAATGCGTCGACTGCTACCGGGTAGGAAGTCGGGGGGTATCCGAACTTCGCTTCGAACGCATCGATCTCGCTGGACTTCATCGTCCGCGACATGGGACCGAGTTGAGCCGTGCCTTCAATGAGGGCCGGTGGCGCCGTGCTGGACCCCTTCCCTTCCACTTGGATTTTCACATTCGGATATTGTTTTCGAAATCCTTCGGCCCAGAGGGTGATGAGATTGTTGAGCGTGTCCGAGCCGATGCTGTTGATCGTGCCGGAGACACCACTCACTTTTTGGTAGGGCTTGAGCTCCTGATCGAGCTTCGCGGTTTCAGCGACAATAGGTGACTCACTTGAACCGGCACTCACGAGATGGGTTGTCATGAACGGACCCAAGACGGTGAGGGTGAGGCCCATGCAGATCTGACGATACGAAGCGACCATCATATGATTCCTCCGGGATTTGATGAAATTAAGCCGTAACAGTAATGCAGCAGCCTACGATTGACACATTTCACCTTCTTCACAGCCGTGTTAACGGATTGTTAACTCTCGCGCGTTCTCGTCCCTTCATGGCCGGAGCTTATTCTTGCAATGAGCTGCTGACGCTGCGATAACTCCTGTCCGCCACCTGCAGTTAACGATTTTGTAACAATGCCGCAATGGTTCTGTGACCAATGGCTGATAGAGATCAGACAGATTTATCACTTGTTCGTGTCGGTCATTTTCGATCAGATAGAGGGGAGCGGGCATGAGACGACTTCAACGGCAAGCGGTGATGGCAAGTCTGGCTGTTGTCTGTATGTGGAGTCTGGGAGCGCCAGCCTGGGGCGAGCAGGGCGGCACTATCCTCCGGCCTCCAGGGATTCCTCCTGTTGTGGCACAAGCAGAGCCGGCGCCGGCCGCCCCGGCACCGTCACAAGGACCGACCGTCTTGCCTCCCGGTGGCACCAGCATCGAAGACCTCTTGCTCCAAAAAGGCTCGATCACGATGGACGAGTG
>JACQHN010000368.1 GCA_016199015.1 Nitrospira defluvii | reverse complement strand
TTCTTCCTCGCGCGGCGTCATCAGGACGGCGAACAGGCCCAGCAAGAGGACGGCGATGATGATCAATGGGGTAAGTTTGCTGCCGACAAACAGCGCCGCGAGGCGGCCGCTTACTCCAAGGGATGGATTTGTCATTGGTCGACCATGATGCGCACGTCGTTCGTCTCTCGTGAAGCGTCGTTCGTAATGGAAGGTGACACTGCCATACGTTGATCGGCCGAGTGCCGGACCTCAACCGATCATTGGGTCGTCACATGCTTTCGGCATAGAACGATCGAGATACGCTTCACGCTTCACGAGATACGTGGCTTCCCAAATCCGCTTCATGGCGTCTGCGTCGGCAAGGCGACGGCCGTCATGTCTTGTACGAGGGCGCCGTCCCGGCCCTTGGTCGCATCAAGGATGACTCGCTCACCCGCGTTCACGCCCGACAGGATCTCAACACCCTGCTCCAACATGCGACCGACCTTGACCCATTGAAGACGCGCCACGTGATCGCTTCCCACGACGAACAGGCTCGCAAGTTCCCCGCGTTCGATAAATACGGACTTCGGCAGAAAGAGCGTCGTGCTCATGCCCGTTTCGAGCCGGAGCCGCCCGAACATGCCGGACTTCAGTCCGGCCGTCCTTGGCAAATCTGCTTTCATGGTGAATGTATGGGTTTGTGGATCGCCGGCGGGAAGAATTTGTGACACCCTGCCCTGCAGCGGGTGGGGGCCCAGCGCGTCGATGATGACCGGAATCGACGCTCCGACCGACACGACACGAATATCGCTTTCCGCGACGGTGGCTTCCAGTCGAAGCTGGTCCGGATTCTCCATTTTGAGCAGCGATTGGCCCGGAGAAGCCAGTTCCCCCATTTCAACCTTCTTCTCCGTGATCACCCCATCGAATGGGGCTTTCACCACCGTATAGCTCAATTGGGCCATGACAGCGTTCCGCCCAGCCTCGGTCACTTTGAAGGTGCGCGTGGCATTCTCCAATTCCTGCTTGGATACCGCATCCCTCTTGTAGAGATCTGTCATACGGTTCCACTGCGCTTTGGCATTGTCGAGTTCCGCCGTGACCCGAGACAATTCAGCCTGCAGGTCTCGATTGTCGAGCATGACCAGCGTCTGCCCTTTGCGCACCAGACTTCCCTCGCGGACCAGCAGATTGTCGATCGTTCCCTGAATACGGCTGGCCAATGTGGCCTGATAGACGGCTGTCACCTGGCCGGTGACCTCAACTGTGACCGGCACCTGGCTGGTCTTCACCTCCATGACCGTGGCCTGAATGGCTGGCTGCACGGTCTTTTCCGGCAGGCCGCCTTCAGGACGAGAGGGTTCCTGCCCACAGCCCGCCAGCAGAAGCAGACTCAGCCCGATCCATCCGGTCTTCACCGCGCTCTTGTTATTCCCTGACACCCACCCTCCGCAACAAGGCCATCATCGGACACCAGCCTGTAAAGGCCGATTGAATCAAATTCGCTGCGACGAACGCCGCGAAGTAGTTATAGTAGGGATGCACCGTCGCGCCCAGCACCACTGCCAGCAGCACGAACGCGCCGGCAATCAATCGAAGCCACTCATTGACTTGCATACCTCTTCACCCCCTTCCGTCATCCCGTATGAGTAGCGATACGGGGAAAGGATTCAACCCGAGGGTCCACGTACCGTGGTCCGGCCCCCGGCAAGAACGCCGGAGGGCCGGACATGGGCGAAGAGGCTATTTCCGGACCGCTATGCCATGCGTATCCGCCGTCTCCTTGCCGTCCTTCATGTTCGTAATCGCAGCTTGACCTTTATAGTGACCGACCTTGCCGCCGGCATCGACATGAATGACGCCGACTCCTGGGATCGTTCCCTTGGCATTCTGAACGGTCTTGTCGTTCCCGGTCAGCGGATTGGGACCGCGCAGTCCGACAAACACATACTGCCCGTCCGGGGACACATCCATCAGGTCAGGAGCCGGATCTTTGTTCGCCTCCGTCGTCAAGTCCACGGTATTGACGCTCAGATTCGTCAGTGTATCGATGATCTCGACATTATTCCCAGCTCGGTCGGCACTCCAGACATACCGTCCGACCCCGGCCATGCCATGGGAATCGGCAAACTTGTCGTCACGCTGGGAGATGAGTTTCGCGGAGATCCCGCCCGGCAGCTTGGATAGATCGAGCGCATACACGTCGTAGGAGAGCGGTGCAATCGGCCAGCCTCCGCCTGAATTGATGTACATCTGGTCGCCGACTTGAATGCCTCCGCAGCCGGCCGGGTGGACTTGATTGTTATCGAGTGTCGCCACGGCCTTCATCGGCGTCGTCGTGACATCGAACACGATCAACCCCCCGCCGCGCAGGGTCACAAAGGCATAGTGGCTTGAGGATTCAGTGATCGGGCAAATGGGAGCCATGTCCGGACGCTCACCGCTTTCGAGCGCGCCAAGATTCACGACATCCTTGGCAGGATCGAAGCTGAACGTATGGGCGACATAGTCGGTCCAGATGCGAATGAACGTCTTCTCCGCAATATTGGCTGCAATCGCCATTTTCTGATCCGGTGTCGGCCAGGCGGCATGGACGTTCTTCCCCATCGACAGACAGGCTTCGGGCTTCTTGGTGGCGGCGTCCATAAACAGCACGTGGCCGCTCAAGAAGGACAGGATCACGTGGTCCTGCTGTCGGTTGAAAAACAGCATGTGGGGGCGACGCACCGGCTTCTTGGTCGCCTCCTCACAGAACTTGTTGATCTCTCCCGACAGATCAAGGGTCGTCGTCGGCTTGGCGCCGGACGGATTGGCGGCCAGCTGAGCGCCATCGTAAATATACAGGTATCCGCCGCTGTCCTTGCCCGTATCAGACTGATCGGTGAGCCAGACCTCGTAGGCAGACACTGCGTCCGCCAATCCACATGCTGCTCCTGTCGCCACCATGACCGCCACGCTCAGCGGAATCAATAATCCTCGCGCATACGCGCGTATCGTTCGTAACCTGTTCATCTTCGTCCTCCTCCTCGAACATTGCTGCAAAAACGAGACGGATTTCCCATCCTTGCCCACAATGCGTATGTGAACCTGAGAGGCCATAAGCCTAGAAGGGTTCACGAAAGAGATCAATGGCTTGAACATGTCACCCTCTGCGCAGGGATTCCCGTCCCGACACAGCAAACAACAGGCCGTGATTCCTGATGGGCGGTCAACATCTGCGGCTTAGAACCGGTACTGCCCGCCTACGGAGATGATCGAGTCGTTAAAATCCCTGAGGGCATTGGTCGAGGTCCGCTTGCCGTATTGAAACGACAGCATCGCCGTAGCCGCAGACGACAGGCGATAGCGAAGTTCCGCGACCCCCTGGTGTGTGGAGTCGAAGCGATCCAGATGCGTATCGCCGGCGATACCGCTCGTGAACGTTTTACGGCGGTAGATATAGACGAGGTCGAGGTCAAGCTGCGAACTGAGACGAAACTCCGTGCCGGCCGACAGCATATGCAGGTAGTACGACACATCGTCCATGAACTGTTGTTCCTGCCTACCGTCTGCCAGCCCACGCTCATAGAGGTACGAAAGCGTGAGGGTCAGCCAGTTCGAGGCACGATAGTCGACTCGTGGGCCGACCGTCCAAAACTTCGTATCCCGTTCGGCAAACGATTCGTTGTAAAGCCGAAGGCCATATCGACCGATCAAGGCCGCCGTGACGGTCTCACTGAGCCGCCGTTCGACTTCGGCCCTCCAATGGTGGGAGGTCACCCGCTCTTCTTGAATCGAACGCGTGCCGGTGCGACGCTCGAAATTCGGTCCCAAAAAGAGGTTGGGGACATACCGATAGCGCAGCAGGACCGAGGTGTCCGCATTCAGCCAGAATCGGTCCTGTATGCGATAGTCGGCATGGTTGAACACCGGATTGTTGGTGTAGATCGCCCCCTGCGCCTTGACCGACAGTTCGTTTTTCCCATGGGAGGTGGTCGTCGAGTGGATGACTTCGAGCGCCGGTTCCCAGATCACGTCCTCCGGTTTCTCGGGAGACACGACGGTCGGCTGCGAGGGATCTTCCGTCAACCGGAGCCGCCGGGCGGAAGAAAACTGGAAGGCATCGGTGGTGTAGCTGGTCTTTTGGTCGGCGATCGCCGACCATTCGGCATACACCGGCTGCTCCGGTCTCCATAGACAGAGACTCGCGGTAATCAAGACGAGCGTACGGAAGGCGAGAGCCAGAAAGGAACGCTCCTGCCGCATCATCCTCCGTTGTGACCCGAAGAAACGCGCAAACGGCAACTCATCCCAAACTTCTTCTCCAGTCAAGGCGCGGGGAAGAAGTCTCTCCAACCCCCAGCCCGCATGATTCATGACGGTTCGTCGCGAAATGGCGGAGTCGCGACGCGAGGTCCGCGACGCGAAGAATAATGAGCGTCACGCTTGCGGACGCCGCCGAGCCGGTGAGGCGGCCGTG
>JACQHN010000050.1 GCA_016199015.1 Nitrospira defluvii | reverse complement strand
CTGAGCGATGCGAGAACGCCGCTGGCGGACTTTTTCCGCATCCTGTTAGACAAGATCAACACTTGGACCTTGAAATTGAGTTGTATATAATGCCGAACACGCAGGGGACCTTTATGACGGCTAGACAACTTTCGTTCGCTCAACAGATGCAGATTGTTGCGGAGCTCATGCTCGCCGTAGCGGGCGAATCCGTGTCGGTGATCAAACGTGCTGTTCCAGAGCAGGCGTTGAAACTCAAACGCCAGGACGAATGGACCGTCTATCTCGAATTTTTGCGCATCATGTTCAACCTGACCGATCGCGTCTCGATGCTTCACATTCCACTCAAGGAACAGCCGCAGTTCATGGATGAGCTGACGGACGCGGTGATCGACCAACTCAAGAAAGTTCTGGAACCGGCCTTTGGAGCCGGCAGCGATCAGACAGAGATTGTCTTAACCATCGGGGCGGCTGTGGCTGAAAGCCGCCAGACCTATGAGCGCTATCGCTTCCTGGTGACTGAAGACAGCCCAGCCAAGAACGACATGTACCGCGATTTTAGCGATCGCATTGCCCGCTTGGTCGGAGCCTCCGGCAATCCACACGTGACAGCCGCCGCAACTCTCTGTATCAGTGCCGTGATCCCAGCCCTCAGCGGTATTTTCGAGGGGCAGGCTCCGCCGGCCGCCGCCGACGCATCGACCAATCCTGCCACGGCCGCAGGAAGCGGGGTCCCTCGGGGAGCCACCGGCACCGACATTAAACTCGTCAGTGTCATGTCGAGCATCAAGGGCGAAGAGGTCGAGACGCGATGGGGACTCCATCCACGTTTTCGTCAGGACCTGACGCAAGAGGAGGCGAAACAACTCACGACGACGATGAATCGTGTCGCCAAAATCCTCGGAGAACGCTACGCCGCCGTCGCCTTTTCTGACCAGTGGGCATCCTGGCATAAAGCCGGACACGCCTGACGCAGCATTCCGGAAGCAGGGCCCCGCGGTCTTCTTCCTCAGCCATCGATCATTTCCTACGGAGGCGTCGTGCAAGCACCCGATCAAAGACAGGCCGCTCATGATACTGTTCCACAAAATCTGCACCGACTGGGTGAATTGGCCCGCAATTTGTGGTGGAGTTGGACCCCAACGGCGAGGCAACTGTTTGAATCCATCGACCCCACGCTTTGGTTTCTCACCCATCACAATCCCGTCCAGCTGCTCTCCAGCGTGAAACCCGAGCGGCTCACCACCTTGGCAAGCGATCCGAATTTCGTGCGTCAGTATTCTGCCGTCTTGCGCACCTTCGACGAATATCTGAGCGATAAAAAAACGTGGGCGGCTACAGAATTCCCCGCGCTCCAGAATTCCACGATCGCCTACTTCTCGGCAGAATTCGGACTCCATATTTCGATTCCCATCTATAGCGGAGGGCTCGGTATTCTGGCCGGGGACCATTGTAAGGAGGCCAGTGACTTAGGAATTCCTCTCGTCGGCATTGGCTTCATGTACCCGCAAGGGTACTTCAAGCAGCGTATCAACCCGGAGGGCTGGCAGGAAGCCACCTACGCGCCGTTCAATCGGCACGATTCACCCATTCACCACGCCATGACCCCGGCCGGTATCCCCTGTTCCATTAAGGTCGAGATCGGCCACCGCCAGGTCACGGTTCTCGTGTGGCAGGTTCGCGCCGGACGCATGTCGCTGTTCCTGATCGATACCGACGTGCCCGAGAATACACCGGAGGATCGCGCGCTCTCCGCACGGTTGTATGGTGGGGATCAGGAGATGAGGCTCTGCCAGGAATTTCTGTTAGGCATCGGCGGCGTGCGAGTCCTGCGCGCCCTCGGCATCAATCCGGCCGTTTGGCATTGTAATGAAGGCCATTCAGCCTTCCTGACCGTGGAGCGGATCCGCGAATTCGTCACCGCCGGACACAGCCATGCCGAGGCGAGTGACCTGGTCCGACAGAGCACTGTCTTCACCACGCACACTCCCGTCCCAGCTGGACACGATGTCTTCCCCTTTCATCTCATGGACCGTTATTTCACAAACTATTGGGGCCAACTCGGATTGTCCAGAGAAGAATTCCTGCGCCTTGGCGAAACGCCTGAAAGCACGGGGCACGGGTTCAACATGACGGCCCTCGCAATGCGCCTCTCTGCCCATGTCAATGGAGTCAGTCGCGAGCATGGCCGGGTGTCCCGTCATATGTGGCAACATTTGTGGCCTGGGTTGGCGGAGGACCTTGTCCCCATCCGTAGCCTCACCAATGGCATTCATGCTCCCACTTGGATCTCTCCGGAGTCGAATTCCCTCTATGCCAAATACCTCAGTCCGGAATGGGCGGAGCGGATAGACGACCCCACCATCTGGCAACGGGTCACGGACCTGCCGGATCATGAATTGTGGGCCGTCCGACAGACCAGCAGACGAAAACTCATGCGCTTTATTCGCGAGCGCGCACGCGACGGATGGATTCGTGGTCACCTTCAACCCATGCAGGCCATCGCCAGAGGGACCCTCCTTGACCCGGAGGCCCTCACTATCGGATTTGCAAGGCGGTTCGCGACCTACAAGCGCGCGACCCTCCTTTTCCGTGACCTCGAACGCCTCAAACAATTGCTGCACAATCGGTGGCGGCCCGTCCAAATCGTGTTTGCCGGAAAGGCACACCCGGCCGACGAGCCCGGCCGGTACTTTATCCATGAGGTCCTGAGTTTCTGCAACGATCACAAGATCGGGGGACATGTCGCCTTCCTCGAAGACTACGACATGCATATGGCGAAGTACCTCGTCCAGGGTGTCGACATCTGGCTCAACACTCCCAGAGCTCCTCTCGAGGCCAGCGGAACCAGTGGACAAAAGGCTGCGCTGAACGGTGTCATCAACCTCAGCGTCCTGGATGGCTGGTGG
>JACQHN010000362.1 GCA_016199015.1 Nitrospira defluvii | reverse complement strand
CAGCATGATGCTGCCTGAAAATGAACGCGTCCGGGGTGAACAACTCCGCGGGACACCTGTAGCCCAGTGACTTGAGTGGTCGGGTGTTCAGTGTCCAGGCAATCGCGTCCAGCTCGCCCGGCATGATGTGAGCCAGCTGGCAGTCGTCCTTGACGCAATCGTGGTGCAGCGTTCCTCGCCGCCTGAGCGACGTAGCCAGCACCTGTGTGCCGATGCTGGCTACACCGGCATTCCGGCGCGTGTCACCATTGAAGCGCATGGCTACATTGCCCATGTCAAAGGGCGCGGGCAGGAGGCCGAGGAGAAGCGGCGGCATCCGACGAAGCGATGCCAGGAGGTGGATTGTGGAGGTCGCGCATAGCTGGTTCAATCGCTTTCGCAAGCTGCTCGTGCGTGAGGAGAAACTCGAACGCAGCTTCCTCGGCCTCACCCATCTTGCCGCGGCGATCATCACGTTCAGGAAGGTCCCTTTGGCGATAAATGTACTTTACGGATAAGCTCTTAGTCGGCTAAGTCCCTTGCGTGGGGGCGACACGAAACACCATCACCACTCCGGACGCATCTCCCTTGTCATCATGAATCACGGTCACTCGGTCGCCAATTCGATACTCAGTCCCTTGACGGCTGATCAATAGGAGCGGACGCTGTGCCAAGTCCGACGATTTCCCCATCTCCAGGGCGTGCAAGGCCGGATTCATGACCGGTCTCCTGCTCTCGGCATCCAAGAGGACCACAATCTCCCCGACAGGCTTGCCTATGGCATCCGACTGCAACCAGCCGGTCATACCTTCTGCGGCCGGATTCAGCATCGTGACCTTCCCCTGTCGATCGACCGTCATGACGGCGTCCCCCATCGACTGCACGACCGTATTCAGCCAGCGTCCCCGCTGCTCTGCCATGCTGGACACCCGATGCCGGAAGAGGGCCAATTCCACCGCCGCACGCAGGTCGCTACTCACAAACGGCTTAATCAAATAGGCCAGCGGCAGCGTAGGTCGCGCCCGCTCCAAAGTTTCCTCATCCGAGAACGCCGTCAGGTAAATCACGGGAATAGCGTACTGGGATTGAATCGTGCCTGCCGCTTCAATACCATCCATCGAGCCCTTTAATTTGATGTCCATCAGGATCAAATCCGGCCGATGCTCACCAGCCAGCTGGACCGCCTCGCTTCCGGTAGACACCACGCCGACCACCAGGTAGCCGAGCGAACGAAGCTGCCGCCTAATGGCTTCAGCCACCACCACTTCATCATCCACGATCAGAATCTTTGTGTGCGCCATAGTGCAACCAGAGAGAACGAGACGGGTTTATGACTTTGTGGCCTTCATCCCGAAAGCCTTTCGGCCCTTACAATGTGGGTGCCAGTATTCAGGTGGTCCCATTGCACACCTGTCCGCACGCTCCTCATGCCGGCAAGGTAACGCAACTAATATGCCACCACCGCCGCTTAGCATTGTCGTCATGTTATGCCGCACAGGGCCCTGGTGCGGCCATACACCGGCGGTGGTTTTTGGACAATGCCTGGACAGAATGGGAAGACACGAAGAGAAGGAGGCCGGTTCGCCGCAGCCACCATGGCTGTGTTACCATGCCGTTTTACAAAGGAGCCTACCCAGGATGCAGTGGCCAATTCGTCCGTTTATATCTGCATTGCTCGGCACAATCATCGCGCTCTGCCTGGTTCCCGACATAGGGCAGGCACAAGCACCGACTGATTCCTCCGCGACGACCGAACAATCCTGCAGTTTCGGGATGGCAAAGGGCGATCCCACGCACCAGTGCCAGGTGCCGATCCCGGACGGATGCGTCATCGCCCACTTCCCCGGGACCAAGAAACCTTGGACGACCGTCTCCAAAGCAGGGCGCACCTTCTGCACATTCGAAGACAAGACCACGGATTGGAAGACTCGCATAACCGGCCAATGTACCCGCTGCGATTCCAACCAGTGCACCGGGCAGTTTATGGTACGGTTCGATTGCTCGAAGCCGTAATGTCCGCCCCGCTCACAGCCACCATCAAACAAGCCGCCCGCGATCTCGGCTTCGATGTCGTGGGTATCAGCGCCTTGCCCCCTGGGCCACCCCACTCGCCGGACCACGATCACCTCTCTCCCACTGGCGACCTGGTCGGGAGATTGCGTGAATGGCTTCGACGCGGGTTCCACGCCACCATGGCCTGGATGGCCCGTGACCCTGAACGCCGTGCCGACCCAACCCAGGTGCTACCCGGCTGCCGCTCCATTATTTCCGTCGGTATGAACTATTACACGGAACATCGAGCCGACGAACGGCCTGGAAACGGGCGTATCGCCCGCTATGCCTGGGGCAACGACTACCATCAGATCCTCGGCGACCGGCTGAGCCAGCTGGCCGAGCGCATCACCACCTTGGCTCCAGACAGCCGTCATCGCGCTTATGTCGATACGGGGCCTGTCATGGAAAAGGCCTGGGCCCAGCAGGCCGGCCTCGGCTGGATCGGCAAACATTCCAATTTGGTCTCTGCAGAATTCGGCTCGTGGCTGCTGCTGGGGGAAATCTTGACGACCTTGGAGTTAGAGCCGGATGAGGCGGGCACCGACCTCTGCGGCACCTGTACCCTCTGCCTGCAAGCCTGCCCGACAGGAGCCATCACTGAGCCCTATGTCGTGGATGCCGGACGCTGCATCTCCTACCTCACGATTGAACTCCGCGGAGTCGAACCGCCACTGGCAGATGACCTTCGTCGAGGCCTGGGCAATCGGATTTTTGGCTGCGACGATTGTTTGGACATCTGTCCCTACAACCTACAGGCGGAGCCGACCAACGAACCGGGCTTCCAGCCTACCTCACTCACGCGGGCACCCTCACTGCTGACGATGGCAAAGATGAACGAGCAGACCTTCGCCACCACATTCAAACAAAGTCCCATCCGCCGCGCAAAATATCTGGGGCTTCAACGCAACCTGTCCTGGGCGCTGGCCAACGAGACCACGCCCACCGATCGCGCATCCGCCACCCCTCCGTCGAACAGCGATCTCCCGTAACCTGCCCCACTGTTTCTCACCTGCCGATAGTGATAGGCTACAGGGTCATGTCCTCCTTCATATGAGAACTTCCCTCAATCGCGGGCGACGCCATGCACGCACCAACCCTCCTGATCGTAGAAGATGAAGAACGGATGCGGCGGCTCTTCGAGCTGGTGCTGAAGCCGGCCGGGTATGAGCTGCTCCTGGCCCGCTCCGGCGCCGAAGCGATCAGCCTCATCCAGGACCATGGCACCTTCGACATGATCATTACGGATCTCCAGTTGGGCAGCCTATCCGGGATGGACGTGCTGGAGGCGGCACGCCAACAACTGCCCGACGTGCCGGTCCTCATCGTGACCGGTTATGGAACCGTGAAGTCGGCCGTGGAAGCCATGCAAAAGGGCGCCTACGATTACATCTCCAAGCCCGTCGACAATGAAGAACTGAAAATCGTCATCGCCCGCGCATTGCAAGTTCGCCAGCTGGCCCAGGACAACCGCACTCTGCGGGCGGGGCTGCACGAGCAGTTTGGCTTTGAACGGATGATCAGCGTCTCCAAGCACATGGAACTCGTGAAGCGCCTCGCCCAAGAGGTGGCGCAAACCGACGCCACCGTGCTCATCACGGGAGAAAGTGGAACGGGTAAGGATCTCCTCGCACGCGCCATTCATCTCGT
>JACQHN010000049.1 GCA_016199015.1 Nitrospira defluvii | reverse complement strand
TGGATCGCATTGCGGCGGCGATTCTGTTGCAGAGTTATCTGGCAAGTTTGGAAAAGCCGGCCGCGGCTCCTTCAGGAGACGAACCGAACGAATTGGAGAGTTCCGATCCCTGGGCGTGGAACGAAGAACCGGTCAATGAGACACATGAGATCGATCAAAGGGCTGATTCTGGTGGCAGTGATACTCGCGGGTCTCGCGGGGTATCAGATCCTGCGTTGGGCTCAAAGTCCCGTCCTTAGCGCGTCCCCCAAGCCGCCGTCCCACATCGTCATCATTCCCGAAGGCAGCACCTATCAACAGGTCGCCACTATTCTCAAGCGTGAGCAACTGATCCGTAGTCGCTGGGCCTTCCTGTTGCTGGGAAAAACGCGTGAGATCGATCGAAAAATCCGTCCAGGGGAATATGAGCTGGATGGAAGCATGGCGCCCAAGGAGATCCTCGCCAAGCTGTTGGCGGGCCGGGTCGTCCTGCATCCGGTGACCATTCCAGAGGGGTATACTCTGGCGCAAATCGCTGAGGTCCTGGCGGCACAGAACGTCACGGATACGAACGAGTTTACGAAACTGGTTCGAGACCGTCCGTTTATCACGACCCTCGGTATCGAAGCCGATTCGCTGGAGGGGTATCTCTTTCCCGAGACCTATTCCTTCGCTCGCGGAACGAAGGCGAGGGATGTGATCAAAGCGATGGTAGACGGCCTGAACCATGCGTGGGGAAGCGAGCTGCAGGCGCAGGCGGTTCGTATGAACCTCTCTTTGCATCAAGTCCTGACACTGGCTTCCGTAATCGAAAAGGAAACGGCGGCCAAAGACGAGCGCGAACTCATTGCGGCCGTTTTCCACAATCGATTGCGTAAAAAGATCCCGCTGCAGAGTGATCCCACCGTCATTTATGGGTTGCCGGCCTACGACGGGAACATTCACAAACGTGATCTCTCCAGCCTCAGTCCTTACAATACGTACCGCGTGCAGGGTCTGCCGCCGGGACCGATCGGCAGTCCCGGCGCCCATTCGCTGCACGCCGCGCTGTTCCCCGCCCAGGCGTCCTACCTCTATTTCGTGTCGCGTAATGATGGGACCCATCACTTTTCCTCCACCCTCGCTGAGCACAATCAAGCGGTGGAGAAGTATCAAAAACAGCCGTTTCGTAAGCGTGCGAGGGGTAGTCTTGTGGCCCACGGCGCGTGATTGCGTAGTCAGGGTTCCATCGGAATCCGGTCACCATCTGAATTCTTGACGATTACATCTGAAAGGGACAGTCCTATGGGTGAAAACCCCTGGCAGGAGGCATTACCGCGTTATCTCGATCACACTGTCTTACGTCCGGAAGCTTCGAAGGCCGATGTGCTGCGGCTCTGCGCGGAGGCGAAGGAGCAGGGCTTCGTCGTCATCTTTGTCCCGCCTTGTTATGTGGATGAGGCAGTTGCAGCCGTGGCTGGTACGGAGGTTCAGGTCGGAATTCCGATCGGGTTTCCGCTCGGCGGGCACTCGACCCACACGAAGGTGGCAGAAGCGCTTGAGGCGGTCGCGCATGGCGCGAGAGTGTTGGACATGGTCATCAATATCAGCCGCTTGAAATCCGGCGACTATGACCTGGTGCGGAACGATATGGCCGCCGTTGTCCACGCGACACCGGGCGTAAATCATAAGGTAATTTTGGAAACCTGCCTGCTGACGCGCGAGGAAAAAATCACGGCCTGCCACTTGGCCGTCGAAGCGGGCATGGACTATGTGAAGACCTCGACGGGTTTTAACCAGGCTGGTGCGACGGTCGAAGACGTCCGGTTGATGAAGGAAGCGGTTGCCGGTCGCGCGAAGGTCAAGGCGTCGGGTGGGATCAGAGATTGGAAAGCGACGCGTGAGTTGCTCGAGGCCGGCGCCGACAGGATCGGCACCAGCGCCAGCCTCAAAATTTTGGACGAGTGGCGCGCGCAGCGCGTCGTCGGGCGCTAATCGACCATGCTGAACGGAATGTCGTCTTGGTCGAGCCTGTCGTCTACGTCGCAGCACGGCTCGTGTTTAGGTCCATACCGCGTGAATGTCTTGCTCGTTCCAGCGGATTTGATATAGTGCGCCCATGATGACTCGAATTGTCCTTCTGGTTTTGGATGGTTTCGGCATCGGTGCCTTGCCCGATGCGGAATCCTATGGCGATGGCGGCTGTAACACCCTCCAGCGGTTGGCGGCCATTTCTAAAGGACTCACCCTGCCGAATCTCGAACAACTCGGCCTTGGGCATCTGGGACAATTTCAAGGCATTCGACCGATGGTTCAGCCGGAAGGCTGCTTCGGCATGCTCGGATTTGCTACCAAAGGGAAGAATTCATTGTCCGGACATTGGGAATTGGCCGGCTATGTGATCGAAGCAGGCGAACGCCCCTGCGAGACGTTTACCTCCGAGCTGGCGACGGCACTGGAAGCCGCATTGGGCCAGAAGACGCTGGGCAATTGCAGGGCTGTGAGCCTCGAGCCGATCGGCGAGTTCGGTGGGCAGCATCAGAAATCCGGCGCCCCGATCGCCTGGATCGATACGACGGGCACCATTTTTCTGGCGGCGCACGAGCAAGTGATTCCGGTGGAAGAACTCTATCGCCTGGCGCGTGAAGCCAGGAAGTTGCTGAAGCAGCTCATGCCCATCGTGCGCGTCGTGGCCTGTCCATTCGTCGGTCAGCTAGGCGCGTTGACGGTGACGGAGCGGCGGCGGGATTTTGCGGTGGAACCGCCTGGTCTCACGCTGCTTGATCACTTGAGCCGGGCCAGCCAACTCGTGATCGGGGTGGGAAAGGTCGGCGACCTGTTTAGTGGGCGCGGAGTCACGAGGTCTGTGCCTCTGTTTCAGCCGGAAGCGGTCATGGATGAAGTCGTGGGGATGTTCAGTAAGGTGCCCCGTGGGTTGATTTACGCCAACCTTCCGGTGATCAGCCCCGATCTCCACACCACAGTGTCGACATTGCAACAATTCGACCGCCGGCTCCGCGACCTTCAGGAATGCCTGAAGATCGGCGATGTCTTGATCATCACCGGCGATCATGGTTTCGATTGCGCCAGACCGACGCCGGGACATTCGCGGGAGTACGTGCCCTGTCTGGTGACCGGACCTCGACTCGCGCGCGGCGTGGATCTGGGGACCAGGACGACGGCAGCAGACCTCGGCCAAACGATCGGCGAAGCGCTCGGAGCGACCAGACTCCCCTGGGGTGACAGTTTCCTCGACGCCCTGCGGTCCCGTTAGAAACGTGAGGGAAAGGATTGATTGTGTCGATTGACGCCACATTGAAAGCACTCGGCATCGAGTTGCCGGCTCCTCCCAAACCAGTGGCCAGTTACGTGCCGGCGGTTCTCGTCGGTGATCTGCTCTATCTCAGCGGCATGTTGCCGTTTCGCGATGGCCAGGTCGTCATCACGGGAAAGCTCGGCGATGGCGTCACGGTGGAGCGTGGAGCCGAGGCGGCCAGGCTCGCACTGCTCAATGCACTGGCGGTGGTGAAGCACGAACTGGGTTCGTTGGATCGCGTGCAGCGAATCGTGCGTGTGGTGGGTCATGTCGCGTCGGCCGCAGGGTTTGCGCAGCAGCCTGCGGTGATCAACGGGGCGTCGGATCTGCTGGTACAGATTTTCGGTGAGAGTGGTCGCCACGCCAGAGTGGCGCTCGGGGCGGCGGAGTTACCGTTGCATGCAGCGATTGAACTTGAATTGTTGGTCCAGGTGAAACATTCCTAGACGTTTCTTCCTCCGTCCGCTCTCACGTCCCCCCACTCGCCTTGACATCAAAAAAATCCGCTTGTTATAGTCCGTGAGTTCCTTGGCTTGACGCCGCACCCCCCATCCGGCCCTTCTGCCTCAGTTGCGTGGGGTTTCCGTGCCACGTGCGGGG
>JACQHN010000348.1 GCA_016199015.1 Nitrospira defluvii | reverse complement strand
TCCAGGAGCTGAGGCAGCAGTACCATAGGGAGATCTGCCGCGACATTCTGGGATTGAAAGAGGGAGTCCCCAGTCTGGCGGACAAGGGAAGCAAAACGAGCGTAGCAATATCTCTCCGGCTCGTCGAGATATTGGGCTATCCTTTATGCCAAGCCCCTCCTGATGGGCAGACGGCGGGTGCCCTCTTTAGTCAGCTGACCATGTCGTTCATTAATGCATCATTCACAGGTCTGCATCATCTCCGATCGGGTGATTGGATTTTCTCTGCGTCGCAGGCTGATGCCGGTATTGCCGCCTTTGATCAGTATGAGCACTTGGCGGCTCTGGACGCATTACTAAAGCGCTTGAAGAATGAGCCTGCACTGTCAACGGCGCTTAGCGGAGATTACTTGATCACACCCGATATAGTGATAGGCCGGAAGCCGGTCACAGACGCCACGATTAACAGCAAGGGCACTGTTATAGCTGATGGCGACAAGGTTTCCACGCTGACCCCGCTTCGCAAAGCCAACAATCCCCCTGCCTGCCGGATTCTTCATGCGAGCGTCTCATGTAAGTGGACCATTCGGAGTGATCGAGCACAGAACACCCGCACGGAAGCTTTGAACTTGATCCGGAATAGAAAGGGCAGAACTCCCCACATTATGGCGGTTACGGCAGAGCCGATGCCGACTCGCCTGTCATCGATCGCTGTGGGAACCGGCGACATCGATTGTGTGTATCACATGGCACTTACTGAATTGGTCGAGGCTGTCAAGAAGGTCGACAACTTGGATCAATTGGAAGTGCTTATGCAATTAGTTCATGGCCGCCGTCTAAGAGACATCAGTGACCTGCCGTTCGATTTGGCGGTTTAGATCGTCAACGAGAATCTGTCTGCCATCCTCACCTCAATAGCAGGAGTAAATGCACACGATTCTGTTGCTGACAATCTCGAATATCTTCATGACCTTCGCCTGGTATGGGCATCTGAAATACAAAGATTCGGTCTTGCGGATCGCAACCGCGTGACTCCTTTGCCATCGAACAGTGATGAGCGGTCGGATGGGACATGTGCCATAGTCAATGTCAATTATCATGATAATTGACATTGACGGTGTCTAATATCATAATGCGGGGCGCATGGATATCCCCCGTCTTCTCAACCTGCAGAAGCTCCTGGCGACCAAGTCCTATTTTCTATTCGGCCCCCGGCAAACGGGGAAAACGTTCATGATTCGCCGGCAGTTTCCCAAGGCAAAGTATTACAACCTGCATGAGACCGACACCTTCCTGAAATTCAATCAGGCGCCCCACCGGTTGCGCCAGGAACTGACGGGCAAAGACAAGCTGGTCATTATGGACGAGATTCAGAAGCTGCCGCTGCTTCTGGACGAAATTCAGGTGATGATCGACGACCGGCAGGTCCGCTTTCTGTTGACGGGATCCAGCGCCCGGGCGCTCAAGCGCAAGGGGCTCAATTTGCTCGGCGGCCGCGCCCGGACGAAGCGGCTTCATCCGCTATGCTATCGGGAGCTGGCTCACGAGTTCGATCTGGTCAAAGCCCTCGACCGGGGATTGCTCCCTTCTCTGTATTTCTCCGACTCGCCCTATGAGGACCTCCAAGCTTATGTGGGGACCTATTTGAAAGAGGAAATCGCCGCCGAGGCGGTGGTCCGCAATTTGCCCGCGTTCAGCCGGTTCTTGACCGTGGCGGGGCTGTGCAATGGGCAGATGCTCAACTATTCCAAGATCGCCAGCGACGCCCAGATTCCGAAATCCACGGTGCAGGAGTATTTTCACATTCTGCGCGATACCTTGCTGGGCGACGATTTGCCGGCGTGGAGACGGACGGAGAAGCGCAAGCCCCTGACTACGGCGAAGTTTTACTTTTTCGATGTCGGCATCGTGCGGCACTTGCAGCGGCGGCGGCAGCTCCAGGAGGGTTCGCCGGAATTCGGGGAAGCCTTCGAGGCCTACCTCCACCATGAACTAAGAACCTATTGTGATTATGAGGGGGTGCCGGACCTGGCCTATTGGCGCTCGACGTCGGACTTCGAGGTGGATTTTATTCTGAACGATCGCACGGCCATCGAGGTCAAAGCGAAAGCGAATGTGTCCGACCGGGATCTGCGCGGGCTCCGCGCTCTACAAGAAGAACGGCTCTTGAAGCACTATGTCGTGGCGAGCCTGGAGGCGACCCCGCGCCGCGTGGACGGGATTCAAATTCTTCCCTGGCAAGAATTCCTCACGCGTTTGTGGGAAGGAGCCTTCGCGTGATCGATGGACGGCAGTGTCGAGGATCAAGCCGGCGTGTGGCCTTCGAAACTATCTGAAAAGGGACGCATCCCATGCACACAATCTTGCTGTTGACGATTTCCAACATCTTCATGACCATTGCCTGGTATGGGCATCTGAAGTACAAAAACTCGCCCTTGTGGACCGTCATTCTCGTGAGTTGGGGGATTGCGTTCTTTGAGTATTGTTTTCAGGTCCCGGCGAATCGCATCGGTCACTATGAATTCAACGCGGCGCAATTGAAAACCATTCAGGAGGTGATTACCCTGGTCGTGTTTTGTGTCTTTTCGGTGCTGTATCTCAAAGAGCCGCTCAAGTGGAACTATCTGGCCGGGTTCAGTCTAATGATCGGCGCGGTGTTTCTGGTGTTCAAGGAGTGGTGAGAATCGGCCACCGTATCCGGGCAAGATGCAGGCTGATCGATCGATGCCGACCCATCAATTGTCCCCCGACGCATTGGCGCCGAACCAGCGTTCCACCACTTCCCGCAATTGACCGGCATCGAAGGGCTTCAGCAAGTAATCCTGTGCACCGATGCTGACCGCTTGTACGGCACGGTCTTTGGCTCCCGAGGCTGTCACCATGATGATCGGCATACTGCTTCGTTCCCGGATCTGACGGAGTACCGCGAGGCCGTCGAGCTCGGGCATGCTGATATCTAAGATCATTCCATCGAACGGGGTCTCGACGAGGCGACGCAGCGCGTTGGCGCCGTCGGTGGCCGTTTCGATCTGATACCCGTAGGCGCTCAGCCGTTCGTGCAGGAGATGGCGGATGTCAGGGTCATCATCGACCACCAGAATTTTTCTCTTGGTTCCAGCCGTAGCCGCCGGCACATCCTCGACGCTCGGGCGTAGCGGCAGCGTGAACTGAAAGACGGAACCTCGGCCCACCTCACTCTGGATGGAGATGGTTCCGCCGTGCATCTCGACGAGCTGCTTCACGATCGATAGCCCGAGGCCCAACCCTTTCGGACCACTCTGGTGCTGGTGCGGCATGCGATAAAATTGGTCGAACAGCTTTGGAATGGCCTCCGATGGAATCCCGGGCCCGGTGTCCTTGATGGACACCCGAGCCCAATGGGGCAGGTCCGATTCCAGCGCAACCGTGATGGCGCCGCCTTCAGGGGTATACTTGATGGCATTTTCCACCAGGTTCGTCAGGATCTGATTTACTTTGTCAGGATCCGCCCAGGCCAGGCCGACAGGTTCCCGTATCTGACAGTCCAGTTGCTGACGCTTCGCCAATGCCAACGGCGTCAGTTGTTCCACCAATTCACAGGTCAACGCCGGTAGATCCAACTCCTTCAGGGCCAGGTCGATCTTTCCTGCGTCTATGCGTGACCGTTCCAGCAGGTCGGTGATCATGCGGGCCAACCGCGAGGCGTTATCGACGACACGCCTCAGATTGTGTTCCTGCTTGGGGGTCAAGGGCCCAGCCAACCCGTCTACCAGGTTCTCGGTGAGTCCCTTGATCCCGGTTAAGGGAGTGCGCAACTCATGGGAGACGTGGGCGAGAAACTGGGACTTCAACCGGTCCATCTGCTTCAGTTCCTGGTTCGCCGCTTCGAGTTCGGCCGTCCGCTGGCGAACCTTCTCCTCCAACCCCACGTTCAGCGATTCAATTTCTTCATAGGCGTGCCGCAGCTCGACGGTCTTCTGCTCCTGTTCCAGATAGACATGCCGGAGCTCTTCATGCCTGGCGTCACCGGACGCCAGTTGCTCTTGTACCAAGTTCTCCCGCGCATGCATGCGTTTGTGGAGGGTGCGGAGCTGGTCGGCCATCCAACCGAGGATTGCGGGCGGACCGGCGAAGAGCACGGTTTCGAGGGGCGACAGTTCGGGATGTCGAATGGAAAGATAGGCCCATATCACTCCGCTTCCGGCCAAGCCGATTATTTTCCAGAGCAGATTCGAGTGGGCCTCCGGCTCCCAGGTCAATTCCCATTTGCAACATGCGTCGCCGTCGGCGACACAGAGGATGTCACGGACCGTGGCCGGCGTGAGATGGTGGACCTTCTCCGGGATGGCCGCCAAGCCGCCCTTCGCCGATTGGCAGATGAGCTCCGCGCAGGCGCTGCCATAGGGACCGAACTTTTTGAAGATCGCCTCGGGGTACGCCATGGTGAGCACCGCCGAGCGGGCACTCACGGATTCCACGCCCAGGGTCAGCGACGAGAGCTTCTCACCGAAGTGCGGAAAGTTGCTGTAAATCTGTCGGACTGAAAAGGGCCGACCCAAGGTTTGGAGCAGCGAAGAGACGAACTTGTCTCTGCCGGCATGTGCGGCAAACAGGGGATCTCCGGAGATGTCTTTGCAAAACTCAGCTAGAAAACAGACAAATTCATAGGAGTAACTGTTCCAATCGTTTTTGAGGAACCGGGGGGAGACGTGGTAGGCGTGATCGGGGATGCGTTCATTGAGCAGTCGGCAGAGGGTCTGCACGGCCTGCTCACCGGCGTCATGGCCGTGAGAGCGGGCAACGGACTCCTCCAGATAGTCCACGAACGCGCGGACCTTCACGCCGGTCGTGTCACGAATCCGTTCACCGTTCTCTTCCACACCGAACGGGCGGAACTGCAACAGGCCTTTTTCGAGGATTCGATGCGCTTTGGAAAGGGGCTCATCCATACAGGCTTCCTCTCGCAAGGAAGGAGGCAGCCACTACAGGAGATGTAGGATCGAGGAAAGCGTGGGAAGTGTACATCAATGTGGCACAGAATGCCACGTGTGCCCGATGCGCGGAGTGCGAATCGCTTCCGAGCGCCATCGAAATCCCAGCATTCTGATGGCGACATGACTGAGACAGCAGCACGTCTGCAGGAGGGTGAACGACTATCCGTGCCACCAGCGTTCATACATATAGAGCAGGTCGAAGGTCAGCCGAGCGCCGAAGGTCGGGCCATAGTCTTTTTGGTTGATGAGGTCGTTCCATGTTTCGAAGGTAAAGGCGGAGTAACGCAGCGCCAGCGACACGAATCGTTCTTCCAGCGAATCTCCGCGATGATCCACGAACAGCCCTGAATCAACCGTCAGCGCCAGCTCAATTTCCCAGGGGGTACTATCCGCCCAATGCCGATAGTTGCCGAGGCTGACGGAGCCCTGAGCCAAGTACGATTGCGGAGCGACTTGGCGAAAGGCGGCCCCGCTGTAAGGTCGCCCATATCGCGCCAATCCTGACACTCGCAGATAGTCGCCGAGCAGCGGTACCGGGGCGAGGAGCGCCAACCGCCGGAAGCCGGCCTGCACATAGGGCTCGTAATAGAGTGACCCACCGGCGCCGCCCACGCC
>JACQHN010000353.1 GCA_016199015.1 Nitrospira defluvii | reverse complement strand
GGCAATCTCGGCGCGACCGGCAACACGTTCGCCCTGACATACCTTGGACGGGAAATTTTGCCGCGCCTGGCCTCGCGATTCAACGATCGCCCGTTTGAAATCCATCTGCTGGGAAAGGGCGCCCCAGCGGCCGCCTCCGCCGCCTCCCTCAACGATGCGCGCATCAAAATTCGCGGCTGGGTGGACGACATTCATGAAGAGTTCCGATCGGCGGCGGCATTTTTGGTGTTGACGAATGTGAATGCGGATTTTCTTGTCGGGAATACGAGGATTCTCCTCGCCTGGGCGCTTGGGACCTGCGTCATCATGCACGAGAACAGTCGCCTGGCCATGCCCGAGATCGAGCACGGCGTCAATGCATTATTGGGCCGTACGCCGGACGAGCTGGTGGAGAGGATGGTTGCGGCAGTGGACGATGAGGCCCTCCGTCTGCGAATCGGCCAGGGCGGCCAACGCACATTCGACACCTACTATCGATCGGACGTGGTCGTCCCCAAAATGTTTCAACTCGTTCAGGACATGGTGGACCGTCGCCATCCGGCCTGCGGCCTGCCTGCTGAGACTACCGCTCATTGATGGGCGCATGACAACCTGGGAACCAGCAACGACTCGCCGCGCGAGTCAGATTAAGAGGGGACCTTGAAGAACGCCATTGCCAGTCGAATCGGAGAAGGCCTTGCCGCCTTGTTGCCGGACTTCGTGTGCACCGCATTTGCCAAACAACTGGCCGAGCGAAATCCGCAATTGTTGCTGGAGGCCCTCGGACCGAAACTGAACCGAAGTCCATCCCTGGATACGATGCCGTTCGACTTGTCCCCGTCCGGGCCGCTGCAATTCGAAGATCTCGCCGGGTTGTTCGCCAGCACGTCCCTCGATCACGGGGTCATTGCTATGACCGTGCGGCAGACCGCCTACTTGTTCGGGCTGGTGCGCCGGATGAAGCCACGCAAGGTCATTGAAATCGGCCGATACAAGGGAGGTTCCACCCTCACCATTGCCGCCGCCATGAACGGACAGGGAGAGTTCTGGTCGATCGATCTCGGCGAGAAGGAAGCACGCCTCCACCAGCGGGGTGTCACACGCACATTCGACGACGAGATCCGCGACATCTGCGCCCGGTTCGGTTTGCCTGTCACTCTGCTGGCCGGCGATTCACGAACCATCGAGGTCGAGACCGGCGAGGTAGACCTCGTCTTCATCGACGGCGACCACAGCTATGAGGGGGTGCGGAATGATTTCGAACGGTTCGGCCGGCGTGTGAGAGTCGGCGGGGCCGTCCTGTTCGACGATGCCTGCGATGAAGCCATGTTTCACACCCATTCGGAATCGGTGGGGAAGCTGCTTCAGGAAATTGTGGCGCAACAATCGTTCCGTTTGGTGAAGTCGGTGAATCGGTTAGCCCACATCGAACGGGTTCGTTAGGAGGCACGTCGTGCTGGTCGGTATTTTCGGGGCAGGTCGAAATGGGTCATCGCTGCTCATGCGGCTACTGGATGGCAGTCCTGGCCTCTGGATTTATCCCATTGAGCTGAACTACTTGCGCGCGTTTGCGCCGCGCTCCCTGAAAGGAACCGCCAAGCGTGTGGTCTCTTCCTGCGCGTCGAAGCTCCCAGGGCATGTGGGGCATATCTTCGAGGACCGGCAGCGACAGCTGTTCCGCGATTGGGCATCCGAACAGTTGCAGGAGTTGAAGGATATCTACCTGGATAAGCTCGTTCAGCCCATCGCGGTGACAGGCGATCCATTGCAAGCGATGATGGCGCGCGTCACCGGAGACGTCGTCCGAGATCTCGAGTCCTATCTGGACGCGATCCGGTCCTGTTACGACGAACGACGACTCCCGGCGATACCCTTGCTGATGTTCAAATCGATCGAGGTCTCGGACCTGTCCCGTTATACGCAGCTGTTCCCCGGCATGAAGTTCATTCACATCATGCGGCATCCCTATTCCAATTACAGCTCGCTCAAACGAACGGACATGGTCTTGAAGCAAAAGCCGTTCTGGTTCCAGGGGGGCGACATTCTCAGACTGCAACTGGAGTCCCGCTGGATTCCGCATGCGGAGTTTACGCTGCAGGGCCTCGCGACGGATCCGGCCCGGCACTATCTCGTTCGGTATGAAGACCTGTGCGACTCGCCGTCACGCACGGTGACGGATATCTGTTCCTGGTTGGGCGTGGCTCCGCCGGAAGAGCCGACGATTCAGACGGTCCTGGGCGGCCGGCATACCAAGTCGCTCCCGATCAACTCGAGTCTGAAGGGGGTCGATACCCCGGCGCAGGTCGTGTCCGACATGGCGAAGGAATATGGCTATGATGATATTCTCACCGAGCGCGAGAGAAAGCTGATCCTTTTCCGGACCTATCAGCTCGGTCGTCGGATCGGGTACTTTTCGGCACAGGATGAGGCGCTGGTGCCTGCCCGGTTGCCGTTGTTGCTCCAGTGGCTCGCCCCGGATCAATGGGAATATATGAATGCGTCCTCGCGGGTTCGTTTGGTTCGCGCGTTGATACAGCGTCGACTCTATCTGTGCCGGGTCCTGCTCTCGCCGCTCGCGTAACGGCACACGCTCCATGGTGGGTTGAGTCAAGATGAAGCTTTCCGGTCGGGACAAGACGATGTTTCAGACGGTCTTCACGCCGTCCGCCGACGAGGCGCGAACGTTACTCGACTATGTGCGGTATCTGTGGGATGAGCGTATTGGAGAACAGCTCGCCGAGCATCCGCTGTATCGGCCGTCTGCTTTGTGGAAACACTGGGCCGGACAGACGTTCACGGGATTTTCCCTGGAGAGGATTCTTCTGCAAGGTGGCCATGCTTTCCCGTCTTCGGTCGAGGTCGGCTTAGGGGAGACCGGCGAGGAGGGAGCCTCGCGCTGGCGGCGCTGTCTCGGGGCCTTGCTCGGCGGGAGAGGGACCGACCCCATCCGGCAGGGCCGGGATCCGGAGCAGTTACAGAAACGGTTCCGGCGGTTCTACCCGCAGGTGGCGGTCTGTTCGGAACATGAACGCTGGTACGCATGGCATCCGAATCCGTACTTCCGCTGCTTGGAAGCCTATGTGCTTCGAGAAAAAAAGCCGCTTCCTGAACACATGCTGGAAATCGGCGCAGGCGCCTGCGTCAATGTGGCCTTCTATCGAAGCCTCAACCCCGCCATGCGAACGACCGTCATCGATCTCCCGGAGACGATCATCTTCGGCTATTGTTTCCTGAAAAGCGTCTTCCCCGATATCCGGATTCTACTGCCACATGAGATTGGTCAGGATCAAGCCGGCAGTCACGCCGATGTGCAATTTCTCCTGCCGACGCAGGTCGACCTTGTTCCGGACCGCAGCATGGATTTCTGTTTCAACATGTCGTCCTTTCAGGAAATGACGATCGAGACCGTGAATCATTACCTTCGCTTCATGTCGCGCACGCTCACACCGGGCGGGACGGTGCTGTCCGTCAATCTGGAATCCTCCCGATATCTGGAGGGAAATGCGTTGAAGAACTATGACTTTGCCCTGTACCATGCGACACCGCGCCGGCAGCCGGCCCCGTTCGGCACGGATCTGGTGGGGCATATTCAAGGATTGAACATCGTGCATGCGGAAGTGTCACAACAATCTCTCAACGGAGGGCCTGAGTAACCGTGATGCATGCATTGGCCGTCATCCCGGCCAGAGGAGGATCGAAGTCGATCCCCCTGAAAAACATTCGTCCCCTGAATGGGACACCCTTGTTGGCCTTTACGATCGAGGCGGCGAAGCACTCGAAGTATCTCGATCGCTACGTGGTCTCGACCGACCATCCAGCCATCGCCAAAGTGGCGCGAGACCATGGCGCCGAGGTCAT
>JACQHN010000342.1 GCA_016199015.1 Nitrospira defluvii | reverse complement strand
GGCCGTCCAGGATCTCCGGGGACCCCGTATAGGCGGCAACATCCGTGACCGCAACGCCCGCCTCTCGCAGCGCCTTCGCGGTGCCACCGGTAGAAAGCACTTCGGCTCCAAGGGCCGCCAAACCTTTGGCCATCTCGACGACTCCGGTCTTGTCAGAAACACTGATCAGTGCCCGCGCAATGCTGGCCATGATGAACTCCTTCAACTATCGATATCGTGTGGGTGGGAAAATATCAGACGAAAAGCGGCGTGAGAATACCAGATGGCCAGAGGCCACTGCAAGCCGAGGGTCTTCCATGGATGGGGGGTAAACTCTCGGGCGTGACGGAACGGGGCAAAATGACCCGCAAGAATGTCGCTAGCATGCGCGTGAGCGATGTGGTACCCTCCCCTGCATAGCGTGACGTGGCGCATCACATTAATGAAGTAACACTCGAAGTCTTAGGACGGCACCTACCTCTAAAATTCGATGCCGCAGTCGGGCCTCATGCCTGGGGCAATAAGGGCTTGCGCATGTCGCGCGGAATTATTTTCGGAGTCGGACTCCTCGCACTCACATTGTTGGCCTTCCTCTGCATCCCGCGCCACCTTCCGGTAACGTCGTCGGCAGACCCTCACCTTCGTTTCACTGCCACCCTCGAAAACGGGCAGCTGACCCTCTCGGGTGTCGTGGGAAGCGCAGAAGCGAAACAAGCCGCGCTGGAGCGTGCCCAGGAGCTGGCGAAGGGTGGCAAACTGCATGTACGCGATGACCTCACGGTCGTGGCGAGCGGCGATGCAGCTGGATGGGAAACCCTGTTGCCGGCACTCCTCGCGCCCTTCTCCACGTTGTATCACCACCAGGCCACCGTTTCGGTTTCCGGTCACACCGTGACCGTCAAAGGCGCCGTGGCATCCGGCGAGGCAAGAACGAAACTTCTCCATGAAGTCGCCGCGCTGGTGGGCACGTCGATCACGGTGCAGGATCAGGTCACCGTCGCTCCAGCCCTCGCGGTGAATCTCCCTTCAGGTCAAGCGGCGTCGGCGAGTTCCCATCAATCCCGTGCCCAGGTTCAATCCGGATTGGATGACCTCTTGCGAGGAGAACATATCGCCTTCGAAAGCAACAGCGCCGTCTTAACCCCCAAAGGACGAGCGGTGATCGATAAACTCATTCCGGCACTGAAGCGTGCACCTGATGCCGTGATTGAAATTGGCGGGCATACCGATTCGTATGGCGATCCTGACTACAATCTCCAACTCAGCCGTACCCGGGCCGAAGCGGTCCGGCAGTATCTGGTCGATCATGCGGTGACCAGTCGCCTCACCGCCGTCGGGTATGGATCGACCCGCCCCCTCAGTCCCGAGCGGACGCGCGCCGCGTCCAAAAAAAATCGGCGCATCGAATTTCGCGTGAAAGAGGAACGGTGATGTTATGGGAGCCATGATTCTGCAGATGGTGGGGTGCTTGCTGGTGGCGGCGACCATCGGGGTGATGATGGGATGGCTGCTTCGCAGTTTTGCTACCTCCGAAAAACGTCAACAACTGTCTGAAATCGCCGGGCGGCTCCGCGGGCGCGAGCATGAGTTGGATACCCTCAATCATGAGCTAAAAGTCCGCACCTCCGCCGTCCAGATGCTGGAAGGCAAGATGATCACGTCCGAAGCGGCACTCAAAGACCTGACTGCCGACCTCGCCGCCAAAGTCGAACAGCTCACGACATTACAGGCCGAGGTGGCGGAAAAAGGCGTCCGGTTACATGCCGTGCAACGTGAACGCGATACACTCCGGCGCGAGGTGGAGGAAGCCGAAACGACGCTCAAGGCGAAAGCGGCGGGGTTCGCGGAGATGCAGGCGCAGATGGAAAACGCCGAAGATGTACTGATCAGTCGCGATCAAGAAATCGCCACCTTAAAAACATGGGTCGAGCAACTGGCGCCGAAAGATGCGGAAATCGCTCGCTTGCGGGCGCGCATTGAAGAGTTGGACCCGTTTGTGGAACGAAGCCGCCGATTGGAACGCGAGCAGGAACAGGACCGGGCTCGTGCATCCGCCACGCTGCACAGCAAGGAGCAGGAGCTCGCCGCGCACCAGGCACGCCTCAGAGAGCTCGACACGGAACTCGCCCGTCTGCGGACCCAGAACCAGGAAGATCTGACGCGCTTCGAAGAGACGCTACAGGAACGAGACACGGAGATTCAGCGGTTGCGGGCAGCCGTCGAAGAACTGAACATGTTCCGTGGAGAAGTGGAAAAGAAAGACGTCGCCCTCCGCGAAGCGGAAGAGCGCCGAGTCATGGATGTCAGCGAGCGCGAGGAGGAAATTGCAGCCCTCCGCAAACGGCTGGTCGAGTATCGGGTGGCCCAACGTTTTGGCGCACAATCCAAGCCGACGGGGCCGGTCGAATCGATTGCGCACAGTGCGCCTGCCGCAGGCCGGGGCACAGGAAAAGTCCGATCCCACCAAAAAGACGATCTCAAGCAGATCCACGGAATCGGACCGGTGATGGAGCGGGTGTTGAATCGTATGGGCATGTTCACCTTTCGACAGATCGCCGAGTGGAACGAGCGCGACGTCGAACACATGGCCTCGGAACTCAACACCTTCCCGGATCGCATCCGCCACGACAATTGGATCGCCGGCGCCAAGGAACAGCATTTCCTCAAGTACGGCGAAGAAATCTAGCCGGCGCCGCGATTCGGTAGGGCCGCGACAGCCCCCACTCTAGCCACCTCACAGTGTCTTTCTCTCCCTGTCTTCCACGAGCGACGGATGACTGGCGATGATCACATCAACCTTCTGTTTGCTTCCGGGGATCGGAGTCCGGACTGAGCGTCGATTTTGGCGCGAAGGTCTCTCCACGTGGGACAGATTTCTTACGACTCCTGTGGTCAGGGGAATCAGCGGAGCGCGAAAAGCTCTCTTCGATGACCGGATTGCGGAAGCACAGAAGCGTTTCACGCGGGGCGACAGCCGTTACTTCGCCACAGCGGTGGCTCCCCGTCATCAGTGGCGCCTCTATGAATGGCTGCGGGAGCGAGCGCTCTATCTCGATATCGAGACCGACTGCTTTGGGCAGATCACCGTGGTCGGTCTGTTCGGTCGAGACGGCTATACCGCGCTGGTTCAAGGTGAATCGCTGGGGCTTCTTCGTCTGAGAGCAGAGTTGTCTCGCTACGATCTACTCATCACGTTCTGTGGCTCCACGTTCGACCTTCCCATGCTGCGCGCGCACTTTCCAGATCTCCCGCTCGAACAGCCCCATATCGATCTCTGTGGAGTAAGCCGGCAACTCGGGTATCGTGGAGGGCTCAAAGCCATCGAACGCACCATGGGCATCGATCGTGTGGAGGCACTCCAAGGCTTCTCGGGACAGGATGCCGTGCGGCAGTGGAACCGTTGGCGGCATCAGCGGGATGAGAACGCGCGGCGACTGCTGCTCGCCTATAACGAAGCCGATTGCGTGAACCTTCAACCCCTCGCGGATGCGTTCTACTGTCGGCTGGTCCAGGCGTCGGGATTAGGAGAGGTGCCGGTTGGGCCAACGGGCAATATCCGTCAGGTATGTGAGAAAAACGAGGCAGGGCGAGATGCGTGAAACCGGAGAGAGCGAGGCACTCCGCATGTGGTCTCTGACTCACACATCTTTCTGTTTTCATGGGTCTTCAACGGCCTGCGAAGCGCTGACATCACCCTGCCCTACAGCCAACACAATCTTCCACCTGAGATACGGTACGCATCGTGAACGCTCCATTGTGAGCCTCCCACGAATTCTTCAGGCCATCGTCCCGACCGCCGCCACTTCTTCATACGAAAACCTTTCCCTCGCCGTCCGACTTTAGAAGGAGTGACTGCCGCATTCCCAGTCTTCTCATAATTCGGTGATGGAGTCCTGCTGGCGGCCGTCACATCGAACAATCTGCCATCGGCACCCGCAGCCGAACACGCCGGAACAGAACGGCATCATCGAGCGGTGCTTCCGGAGCCTCAGAGCAAAGTGTGTCTGCTCGTACAGGTTCGGGACGTTCGAGGAGGCAGGCGCATCATCAGGGACTGGGTCCAGTGGTACAACCACTGGCGGCCACACAATACCCTCAACTACTGAAGCCCGGTCAAATACCGTGCGCCTCAGTCAATCCAGGTAGCTTGATTTTAGGGGAGCACTACAGGCAGTCGAGCCGTTGCGAGCAATCCTGCGCAGCCGCCTCCACATCCGAGACGCCCAATGCGACATGAAATCTCTTCATCGCTCTCTTCTCAAGAACATGCGCTGACGTCCACAGATGAAAAGGGGTCGGGAGTCTTTTCTCATGAGCCTTTTGGCCGCCCCCGCGGCCGGAGTGTGGCTTCCATCCCGAAGCGCTTGGCCATTCGGCGGACCCAGCCTTCCTCTCCGAACGGCCGGCCCCGCTGCACGCTGAGGCGCAGCGCCTCCAGCTCCGACGCCGATTGCGGTCGGTTGACCCGCGCCATCCAGTCCCGCGGTCGCTCCACCGGCCAGTCGCTGAGCCATGCGGTGGGCGTCGCCTCCCCCTGCGCCCGCCGCCACAGACTGGACCAGCGCCAGGCTTCGGCTCGGTCGACCAATTTGGCCCGTAACGCATTCCGCTCGACATACCGCGCCACCGTCAGGAAATGCGCATCCGTCTGCACGGGAAACGACTTGAAGCGCCCTTGATACACGGGCCCCGTCCCGGCCGTGTGATGATACGCATGCCAGCGTTGGGTATGGGTCACGGTGAGCCACCGCAGCACCTCTGAGAGCTCCCCATCGTGGCGGGGCCAGAGGAGCAGGTGCCAGTGATTCGGCATCAGGCAATAGGTGACGAGACGAATCCCCGTCCGCGCGTGGGCCTCAGCCAGAATCGTCTCAAACGCGGCGTAGTCCGCGGGCTTGTCAAACAGCGGCAGGCGCCCGAGGCGGCGGTTCAGCACATGATAGGCCAGGTCTCCAGCAGCGAGTCGTGGGCGGCGGGGCATGCGCACCTTCTACCAACGCCGGCCCGTCCTGTCAAGAAAAGACTCCCGACCCCTTTTCTCGACCTCCTCATGAAACTACTCTACCACTTGCCTGTCGCCGTCAGCCTGCGATGAAGACCAGCACGCGACGCATCACGTATTGATCTGCTAGCAAGGCCAGGGCTCGCAACGGATCCCATGGCGGCCGAGCATCCAAATGTGTGATTACAAGACCCCAGTCTCCTGAGCTGGGTGCTAGTGATTTCTGCCGAGACAGGCAAGATCGTCCGCAGTTGAGGAGAAGAACGCGAAACGTGATTGGCTGGGTTGCACCCTTGCTTTCTCGCGTTTCTGCAGAAATAAAAGGTCCTCCATGACCTTTTTGAATTCCGATAATGATGGTGAGCCGTTCATGATTGTTTCAAGTTCCTTTATCTTGTCAGCAATGTATTCTGGATGATGGTTTGCGACCTCTTTAAGTAAGTTCACCTCGGCTCCAATTGTCTTTAGGGTAGACATGAACCTGTCCGGTGTAAGTGTTTTCACCTTATCGTTCAGCTCGGTCACTCGTTTTTTGAGCTCCTCTGCATAGTCTGTAGATGGTTTTCTGATGTCTAGGGCCTCTTGAAATAACTGTCTGCTCTTCCTGATTTCTCCAGCTCGTGCAGGGCAGGTGAGACTTGCATTCTTCACAAGCAACACAAATCCTAATCTGGCAGCACTCTCTTCCAGCAATTCTTGGGTCTTACCTAGAGAGCTTTTCTCGTCGCCAAGAGCACTGGGTTTGCGAACGCCTTCGTACACATCTTGGGCGTACTCCTCGGCCCGCTCCAAGCCGACATCCTTGGCCAGTTCGT
>JACQHN010000341.1 GCA_016199015.1 Nitrospira defluvii | reverse complement strand
GCGCCGTTCCGGCCAGCGCCGCCATGAGCCGGTGGGTACCTCTGGTCGCTCCGTCCAACGCGCACCCCCTTCCAGTTTCAGTTGGGTTGGGCTCGGGGCGCTGAAGCCTCTGGCCTTGTTTCTGCACTGCGTAATTCCTGCGTTGCTGCGCGACCGTCCTCATCGCAACAGAAAGCTGATCGGGACACTGACCTCCAGCATCTGATTCCCCGCTTCGGGCGGAGGAGTCAGCGGCAGGATCTTGTGCACCGCTTCCAGGGCGGCTTCGTCCAGCAGATGGTGGCCGGAGCTTTTTCTGACGCGTATCGACTCGGCTTGCCCGTCCGGGAGGAGGTTGATCTTGACCGTGGTGGTGCCCTGCAACCCTAATTTGACGGCGTTGAGCGGGTATTCCCGGCCTTCGACGATCTTCACATGCATGCGGCGAAGAAAGTCGAGCACTTCCGGCGCTACGCCTTTCTTCATCACCTGGCGCGTCTGCGTCACGGGCTCGAGGTTTGGCGTCACCAGCACAGGGGCGGTGCGGACGACCGGCATGGAGCTGTCGGCTGATGGGCAGGAACCAGGCAGTGCGGGTTCTTCTCCGCCCGCCCCCTCTTGCGGACCCGGCGGCTGCTCGTGGCGGCACACCGGCTTCATTGTCGTCATCGAGAGCTGGACTGGCTCGCTGGCCAGAATCGCGTGCGGCGCGGAAAGAGAGAGCCCCATGGCGACAGCCATGACGGCACAACCGACCGCTGAGACCGGGACGTGTGGGATGCTTTTGTGAGGACGCTCCTGGTTCATCGGGTTCCTGCTTGCGAGGGGTGATGAAACTGGTCGAGAGCGGACAGAGGAATGATGTGTATCCGTTTGCAGCGCCGGCATTTCACTTCGATCCCGCGGGAGGTCGTTCGTCCCATCATATTTCCGCAGTGGCAGCGAAGCGCCGTATCGGCTTGCTGTGACAAGTGGTCGCTTCTTTCTGATGTGTGTCTCACGGTCATGTCGATGCTCCTCGCGCACAATAAATAGCCCAAGACCTGAAGTGGACGTGTCTTGGGCTCCGGGTTCATGACCCTCTGGCCGAGTCTGTTCAACGCACAGAGTCCGATCCTGTTACGGCATGGGGACCTCTTCCATGCCGAGTTGTTTTAGTTTGGTGTAGAGGGCTGTGCGGTGTATGCCGAGCAGTCGGGCGGCCTCTGCCTTGTTTCCATGGCTCTGGGTCAGGGCGCGTGTAATCAACATGCGCTCAAGCGCCTGGGTGGCCTCTTCCAGCGGCAGTTCCAATAATTCCCGAAGGCGGGGGGCATCTCCTGCCTCTCCGCTTCCGGGAGTGAGCCCTGGGAGGTCTTCGAGCGTGATCAGCGGACCTTGGGCCACGACGACTGCCCGCTGGATCAAATGTTCGAGTTCCCGAACATTGCCCGGATAGTCGTGCAGCAACAGGGCATGCAGTGCTTCCTCGCTGAACCCGACTGGCTTCCCGGTAGCCGCCGGACGATAGCGTTCGAGAAAGCATTCAGCCAGAATGGGGATATCGCTTCGGCGGGCGCGGAGCGGAGGCACCTCGATGGCCACGACGTGCAGACGATAGTAGAGATCTTCCCGAAAGCGTCCCTCGGTGACCAGCTGGCGGAGGTTCTGATTCGTTGCTGCGACCAGGCGAAAGTCGATGCGTCGGGGCACCTGACCGCCGAGCCGGTCGAAGGTTTTGTCCTGCAGCACCCGGAGCAGCTTGCCTTGCAGGTTAGGCGAGAGTTCCCCGACTTCATCGAGAAACAGGGTTCCCCCTTCCGCGAGTTCGAACCGACCAGGTTTCGGGGCCACCGCTCCGGTAAAGGCTCCTCGTTCATGGCCGAACAGTTCGCTTTCAAGCAACCCTTCGGGAATTGCCGCACAGTTCACCGAGACCAAGGGGCCGGCGCTTCGCGGGCTATGCCGGTGAATAGCTTGAGCGACCAATTCCTTGCCGGTGCCGGATTCTCCGGTCAGCAGTACGGTAGCATCGGAGGGCGAGATTTTGCCGATGAGCTTGAACAGCTCGCGCATTCTGGGATGATGGCCGATAAAATCCCCGGATCGATATTCCTGCCGGGGCTGCTTGAACGACGGCGCATGGACTCCGGCGCTGAGCCGGCGCATTTCGACCGCGCGGTGGACCATTTTCAGCAATTCGTCCGCATCGAAGGGTTTGGTAATGTAGTCGAAGGCTCCGGCTTTCATGGCCTGAATGGTCTGCTCGCTGCCGCCAAAGGCCGTGATGATGACGACCGGTATCTCCTGCGTGCTCTCCCGTGTTGCCAGAGCGCGAAGTGTCTCCATTCCACCGGAGCGCGGCATCTTCAAATCCATCAGGATCGCATCGGGGCAGAGGCCGCCTGTCTGAAGGTGCTCCAAGGCTTCCAGCCCGTCACGCGCTTCGAGCACGCGATAGCCTCCGGTGGTAAACAGTTCGACGAGGCTTTCCCGGAGATGCTGTTCATCATCGACGACCATGACGGTCGGTTGCGGGTTCAGCACGGTGTTCCCTCCCTCACGTCGGCCACTGCAGGGGCAGACCGAGTTCCAGTCACGCGCGTCCATGGAGGCTGATGACGGTGTTTGGGGGTCACTTGTCCCCTGCCAGCGGCGGCATGTTGATGCCGACGCGCTCGAGGCCCATGATGACGGTCAGAGCGCTCGGTGAGTGCTGCACAATTTCTTTCTGCACTTCGATGCGGCGCAGGTCGACGAACTCCGGCGCGGTCAGGCCGAGGGATTCGCGATAGGCGCGATCGGCGATGCCGCGTTGTTTTTCGGCTTTCTCGCGGGACTCTTCCGCTTTTTGAAATTCCACCATCGTAATCTTGCGCTGTTCCTGGATAATAGTCTGCGTCGTTTGCTCCACCACGCCCTTGGGTGGCAGGATGCTCCCGACGACCACGCGATTCAGCCGGACAGGGATCCCCTGTTTCTCGATCAGCTTGGTCTGCACTTCTTTAGCAATGGCATCTTGTAGCTTTTGTCTGGTGGTCGGGTCGGTGGTCAACTGAAAGAGGGGATACTTCTGCACTTCTTCGCGCACGAAGGTGCGAAACGCTTCCTTCGCGTTGTTGGCATACCAGTTCGGACCATATTTGCTCACCAATTCCGGCGAGCGTCCCTCGATGACGTTCGCAATCAAAAAGGCGTCGAACGAGACGGGTGCATTTTCGGCGGAGATAATGTCGAAATGTTCCGCATACTGAATCGGGCGGATATCGACATCGACGACCTTTGTGGTAGGGGCCACCATCACACGGCCGGTTTTGGTGGGCACCGGATCCACCCCGCCGTGGCCGAAGAAGAACGGCTGTTCGACCAATACCCCTTCATGCCCGGCATCGATCGCGACACATCCGGTCCCGATCATGAGTATGCAACAAGCCAGGAGAGGCGCGGTGAAAGGATTCATTAGCGCTCGCATGCATTCTCCTCTTCCAGGGTTGCAGGTTCATTGGGGGCATCGGCATCGGATCTGTCGGACCGATAGGGGAATCGTAGCTCGAAGCAGGCGCCACCTTCTGGCGTATCGATGTAGTCGAGTGTGCCCCCTGAGGCTCGCGCCAATTCAGCGGACAGAAACAATCCCAGGCCGGTGCCTTGCGGTTTGGTGGTAAAGAACGGTTCGAAAAGGTGGGGTCTGGCTTCCCGGGAAAGTCCAGGGCCGGAATCGTGTACGACCAGACAGAGCCGGTCGATACTGAGTCCGGTTAAAACGACATGGATCCGTCCTCCGGTGCCGGTTAACGCGTCGACGGCATTGGCGATCAAATTGTCGAAAATCTGGCTGAGCCGATCTCGGTCGACCAATCCGAACAGGCGTCCATCCTCTGTCCCGGTGTAGTCCAGGAGAATATTGAATTCCGAAGCCCGGAGGCTCCAGTGCCGGAGGCGGGCGATCACGAATTCATTGATGTCCGTCGGGGCATTGCTCGTCGTCGGAGGCTTCGCCACCGACAGGAGGCGCGCCACCAGCCGGTCGAGACGCGCCACCTCTTTCTCGACGACATCGAAGGCGGCGAAGAGCTTGCCCGGCTCAAGTGATCCCCGTCTGGCGAGTTGAAGTTTTAATCGGATCGAGGACAGCGGGTTGCGAACCTCGTGGGCGACTCCCGCCACCAGCCGACCGAGAATGGCGAGGCGGTCAGCCTGATGGAGCTGACGTTCGAGTTGTTCACGGCCAGCCTGCTGCGCATGGACCGTCTTGACCAGGTGATTGATCGCCTCGATGATCCGGTTGAGCTCCATGTACCGGGTTGCAGATATCGGCAAAATGGTGTTCCCGTGGAGCGTATGAATTCCGTTCACAACGTGGGCGATCGCTTTGTCCAGCCGGCGAGCGATCCACCATGCGCTTCCCGTCACAAGGCCGGCCATGGCCAGCATCGCGATCAGGCTGAGGCCGTAGTAGCGCCATTGGGGATTGCGGATGCCCGGGAGGCGGGACATGACCCAGGCTGCGCCGACTCCATGGCTGTCAAGATTCAATGGAACAGAGGCAAACAAGATGACATCGAATCCTCGTTCAAGCTGCTCCTGGATCGTTGTGTTTTCCGCGATAGCCTGGCCGGCTATTCGAGTGATCGTTGGACGCTCGGCCTCCGGGATGTCGGTTTTAGGACCGGAGCCCAGATAGGTCGGATAGGCGTAGCCGAGGAGCCGGCCGTTCGTTTGGGCGTAAAAGCCCCCTTCCAGACCAGGAAGATCGGTGAGACTTTCCTGCGTGATAGCGCGAAGCGCCTGAGAGTTCCCAATCAGTGCGGAGGGGCCGGTCTCGGTGGTGGATGCCAATTGCCTGGCGTCCTCGTATTGGCGGGTCATGCGATCAAGGGCCACCGTCAGCTGCGTGGCTGCGTCCTTCATGCGCGCCGACTCCGTCATTTTAAAAATCTGAAACCCTAAAAACGAGGCCGAGACCAACGTCAGCGCCACCAATATTCCCAGCGCCTGAATGCGTCGTTTCAGCGAGCGCCCGGGAGCCGCCATGTTTGGGAGGCTCGCGACAATGGCATCAGAGAGGTGATGCGAGTTTTCCGGCCGAGCTTCAGGAGGCGCTGAGATTGCGTTGGGCATCGTATTCATTCGAACATTTCCATGGAGGCGTGTCATGAACCCTTGGCTACAGCAGATTTCGTGCCATTGGGGCTGGAGACATGATTGCTCAGAAAGGCCTGATAATATGATATTGAGAAGCGATATCAGTTGTCAATCGGATAAATTCTGTCCTGGATCAGGTCGCGGCGGTGTCTGAATCTAGGACAGTCGGAGGGATCATTCGATGGGGAATCCGGTGAGAAACGGTCCCGATAAGCCGGCGGGCGGCTCGTCTTTCTTGCCTGGATTTCTTGAGTCCGCGCGGTAGGGCTGAAAGGAAGGCGGGGGCCTCAGGAGGTCGAGAGGGCCCCCGCCCGCGGAGTGGGAGTGGTACGCTCCTACTTCATTGCCGGCGCCTGGGCACCAGCTTCGTGGCGTCAGTCTTTGGAGGTGGCGCTGGACAGAGAGGTGGCGGCTTCCATTTAAGTGCGCATACACAATCTCTGAGGCGCTCTCCCGGGGTACAACCCGCGGATGAACGAGGTCATTCTCTCCGTCTCCGTACACGTCTCTCATAGCCACCAGATCAGGACGGCGAGGATCACGACTCCAAGCGACACGACCAGGCTCAAGAGGACGCCGAACTCACCGTCCAGTTTGCCAGGATGCGGCATGATCATTTCACGTGGTCGTTACAAGGGCGTGTTGTCTCCCGTCTGACTGTCGGTCGGCCCGCGCCT
>JACQHN010000048.1 GCA_016199015.1 Nitrospira defluvii | reverse complement strand
GCGCCCGTCTCGCGTGGCGTCTCGGCGGTTTCGTCACGAACCCTCGTGAATAATGCGGGCTAGGAAGTCATCGCCTTATGTCTCATCCCCCGATTTCAGATGGGCGCGGGGATCGGGTAACAAACCTGCAGCCATGACCCGATCCAGCAAGGAAAACGGCGGCTTGTTCCGCAGGCCTGCCGTGGTGGAGAGCACGCGATAACGCAGCCGCGCATTATGATCGAGTGTACGGAAGACGCGATCCCGCAGATAGGCCAACAGCGGGTTGCCGGTATTCCAAAATCTGACCTGCTCATCTGCCAAGCGTTGCAACATGGTCACCTGGGGACGACGAACCAGTTCATAGGCGCGGAGCGCCTCAGCCGAAAAATCATTCTTCTTGAGCCAGGCAGGAATGAGATCTGCCACCACCACCGCATCCACCATGGCCTGCATGCGTCCTTGAGAGGCATGGGGATTCATGGCGTGGGCCGCATCGCCGATCAGCAATGCACCGTCCGCCACCCACCGATCGGTTTTGACGCGCCCCGTCGGCATGTAGGCGGTCTGGCTCCAATCGACGAGACCTTGCACAATGGCTTCCATGCCGGGATCGATACGAACCCAGGTCTGACGCAAGGCGTCGAGTCCGCGAGTCTTGATCGCCTCGTACGATCCGGCCTCAATCATATAGAACACGTAGACCTTTTGCCCGGCGGCAGGAAACAATCCCAAGATCTGGTGCCTGCCCACCAGGTAGCGGGCTTCGTCCAGCTTGACGTGAGGCGCATCGAGAATGGCAATAAGGTAGCCTTCCGCATAGCGATGCATCTGCGTGGTGATGCCGAGACAGTCCCGGACTTTGGAGAAGGCCCCATCGGCCCCGACGACCAATCGTGCAGAGACCTCCACTGGCTCGCCATGGCGCTCCGCCTGCAGGCCGATCACCCGAGAGCCGTCGAATCGAAGTCCGGTAAAGGTGGCGTCGTACCAGAGCCCGCCGGGATTCTGCTTCTCCAACGCATCGAGAATGGCATGATGCGCCACGTTCGGCAACGTCACCACGGCGCGATTGTACGGAGCCGGCAGGTCGGCATAGTCCACCGTGCAGAGCCGTTCGCCGCCTGCCCGGCAGAAATTGAACCGCCGGACCGACCGGGTGGCCTGTGAAGGAAGTTTATCCAACAGCCCAAGTCGATCCAACACCCGCTGGCCGTTCGGCTGTAATATTTCCCCTCGCAATCCCTGCGGCGGACCAGCAGCCCGTTCCAGCACCAGTGAACGCACGCCTTGCTGCGCAAGCATCAAGGCCAGCACGGCGCCGCCGCCGCCCGCACCGACAATCGCCACATCCGTTTCAATCATTGATCTGCCCATACACAGCTGGTCCTATTCCGTCCAAACCTCAAATCGCGTCAGGTCGTTCCACATGGCCAAAAACTTTTCGCGCGCCTTCGCCGTCAGGCGCGCATCGGTAATGACATCAAGCCGTTCGTCATTGTAGCGATTGCCGCTCGTGGTGTGATTCGCTGAGCCGGATGCATTGATGACGTCGTCGATGACCACTTGCTTCAAGTGCATCAACCCATCATGCCGGTTGATCTTGATCGGCACGCCGGCGAGTCGCAAGGTGCTGACAGCGCTGTGCTGTTTCGGATCGTTCAGTCTCTCGCGATCGGTGATGACACGGATGTCCAGGCCACGGCGTTTGGCCTCCACCAGCGCCTTCACCACCGATGGCGCCGTCAACGCATAGACAGACACATAGATATACCGGCGCGCATGGGCGTAAAGGCCGACGACATGATCGATGGGCCGATCCTCAGGGGCATAGTACACATCAATCGTGGCGGATGCACAGACCGGAGCCTGCACCAGCCACAAGAGGCCCACGATAATCCAGGCGATCAGGTGAAGGGAGGTCGGACGACTCATGCGGGGGCTCGCTGGCAGCAGAGAAACGATGTATCGCTCCTGCAAATCGATGAGTCAAGCATGTGAGACCACGAATTTATTTTCTCGTAGGATGCTCAGAATGTTCGTCCAGCAAGGCCGCAACGAGGTCCACGGCGCGAAGAATAATGAGCGCCACGTTTGTGGACGCCGGTGAGCCGGCAGTGTCTTCAGCCGAGGCGTCACGTTCTGACCCGCCCGCCCCGCGCCTGCCAGGACAGGCGCTTTTCCCAATGGGGGTACGTTGAGGATCTGAATGACGCGAGAACGCCGCTGGCGGACGTTTTCAGCATCCTGCCAAAGCGGATCACTCGAGGTCGAACAAGGTTCGAAAATGGTCGTCAGACTCCTCCCAGGCTTGGGGCGAGGTGTTCGACAACCAGTCGCGCAAAAATCCCTTTTGCTCCGGCGTCAGCATCTGTTTGATCTGGTGCGTGCGTCCTTGCAAAGGCTGGAGAAACCCGGCCCGCGTTCGGAAGTCGAGAGTGGCAGTCCGCACATACAAGTTCGTATACATCGTGGGGCTGTCATCTTCGCCTTCACCCTGCACCCAGACCGACAGGAATTTTTCCATCTGCAACCCGGCGCTGTCTAACGCCGGTTCCGTGTCATGAAAGAGTTCGTTTTCTGACTCCTTCAGCGGAGCCGCCTCAT
>JACQHN010000352.1 GCA_016199015.1 Nitrospira defluvii | reverse complement strand
TTCGCGACGAACCGTCATGAGTAATGCGGGTTAAGCTTCATGTTGTCGACTCCACCGGTATGGGAGGGGAGTCTGGGCGGATTTCCCGCGCTCTCCGTAGCCCCAGGACAGTTTCTCTTGAAGGATCTCGGCCTGTTGGGCGCCGCGATTTGGACACTCGGTGAGGCCTTAAGTGGTGTGGAACATGATCGGGGTTAATGCACATAAGCACCTGAGCGTCTACGGTGAAGGGACGCAATCGAGTTGAAACCTGCGCCAGCCACGACACAAGGAGGACCGATGATGAAGGCAGTAGCAGTTTATCCAGGGAAACCGAACTCCATCCATCTCGCTGAGTTGCCGAAACCGTCGGTCAGCGACATTCCAAACGGGCGCGGAGCGCTCGTGCAGATCCTCCGCGTCGGGGTGGATGGCACGGACAAGGAGATCAATTCCGCTGAATACGGTGCGGCTCCTCCTGGTTATGATTTTCTGGTTACTGGCCACGAATGTTTCGGGCAGGTCGTGGAAGTAGGGGACCAGGTCTGGGAGCTCAAGCCAGGGGACTATGTGGTACCAACCGTGCGCCGGCCAGGCGGCAGTTTCTACGACAGGATCGGCCAGTATGACATGACGACCGACGAGGTCTATTACGAGCGGGGCATCAACCTCCGGCACGGCTATCTGACGGAATATTTCGTGGATGAGCCGGAGTACATCGTCAAGGTGCCGAAGGGGTTGAAGCATGTCGCCGTGTTGCTTGAGCCGACCTCGGTGATCGAAAAAGGGATTATCCAAGCCTACGAGGCCCAACGCCGGCTCAAGGTCTGGCGACCGAAGCGCGCCGCCGTTCTGGGCGCGGGCACGATCGGCATGCTGGCGGCCATGTCGCTGCGTATGCGCGGGCTAGAGGTGGTGAGCTTCGGACGAAATCTGGCTCCGTATCGGAACTCGGAACTGCTCGCCGAAATCGGCGCGCGCTATATCTCGACGCAGGAGCTGTCCCTCAAGGCCGCGGCGGAGAAGTACGGGCCCTTTGATCTGATGTTCGAGGCGACCGGCTTTGCGCCGATCGTCTTTGAAGCGATGGAACATCTGGGGAAGAACGGTGTCCTGATTCTCTCCAGCGTCACCGGCGGCGGCCGGAATGTGCAGGTGCCGGCTGACATGATCAACCTGGGATTCGTCCTCGGCAACAAGGTGATGGTGGGGACCGTCAATGCCAATCGGGAGTATTTCGAAGCGGGCGTGTACGATCTGTCGCGCGCCGAACTCGAATTTCCTGGCTGGCTCTCGAAGTTCCTCACGCATCCGGTGGAAGGCCTCGACAACTACCAGGACATGATGCGGCTGCTGACGCAGGAGAAAGGCGCCATCAAGGTATTCGTCAACGTGGTTAAGGAGTAGTCAGGCCAGGGGTAGGGGCTGCACATGGGGAGGCGCGTCGTGAAGAAGTCTGACCGAACAACAGCTTCGTCGCTCTCACAGGCGACTGGCGCGGAGGCGGCTCGTCTCGGCGAAGACGCCCGGCGCGAGAAAAACTGGAAACGCTGGGGGCCGTATCTCTCCGAGCGACAATGGGGAACGGTGCGGGAAGATTATTCGCCGCACGGCGAGTGCTGGGACTATTTTTCGCACGACCAGGCAAGGAGCCGCGCCTACCGCTGGGGCGAAGATGGCCTGCTTGGGATCACGGATCGTGAATGTCGTCTCTGTTTTGCCATCGCGCTCTGGAATGAGCGAGACCCGATTCTGAAAGAGCGCCTCTTCGGGCTCACGGGTCCGGAAGGGAATCACGGCGAGGATGTGAAGGAATGCTACTACTACCTGGACTCGACGCCGACGCATTCCTACATGAAGGCTCTGTGCAAGTATCCGCAGGCCGCATTTCCCTACACCTGGCTGGTCGAGGAGAACCGCCGCCGAGGGAAAGGCGATCCAGAATTTGAGCTGTTGGAGACCGGCGTGTTCGACAGCAACCGCTATTTCGATGTTGTTGCAGAATATGCCAAGGCTGCGCCGGATGACATGCTGATTCGGATCACGGTGGCCAATCGCGGTCCGGACGCGGCGACGCTCCACCTGCTGCCCACGCTCTGGTTCCGGAATACCTGGTCCTGGGGCCGGATGGGGGAGGGCCACTGGGACAAACCGACGATCAGCCGTACGCGGGCCGGCAAGGAGATGGCCAAGCTGGTGGCGGAGCACGGATCGCTCGGCGCATGGCACTTCGAAGCACAGCCAGGACCGGATGGAGTGCTGCCGACGGTGCTCGTGAGCGAGAATGAAACGAACACGGCCAAGTTGTACAACTCGCCAAACAGTTCCCCGTATGTGAAAGATGCCTTCCACGAGTATGTGATTCATGGCAACACCCAGGCGGTGAATCCCGAGGAGTTCGGGACAAAAGCGGCGGTGTACTACCGTGTGAACGTGCCGGGGGGCCGGGAGGTGAGCATTCGATTGAGGCTGGTCTCGAAAGAAGAGTCGCCCCAGTCCCTCACCAACCGGGACTTTGACCAGGTCTTTGCCTCACGGCTCCGCGAAGCTGATGAGTACTACGACAGCGTGAGCCCGGCGGGCCTCTCCGAACAGGAACGCGCGGTGACTCGCCAGGGCAAAGCCAGCCTGCTCTGGTCCAAACAGTTCTACCACTA
>JACQHN010000351.1 GCA_016199015.1 Nitrospira defluvii | reverse complement strand
CGGCCATCGCTCCCATCAGGGTCAACCCGAGTAGTCCGGAGGTCAGGGTCTGTGTGAGGGGATCGTGGGAGCCGTGAATTCGCATGGCGGTCTTCCTTCTCGGCTGATTGAGCGGCACAAACAGGGCCGGCGCGGCTTCATGACGAAGGCGCGTGGTGACAGAGAATCGTGGCTACCAGATGCCGAGGCCCATCATGACCACTCCGAGAGCCATCCATCCGAAGACGCCGACGGCGATGATGGTTTCCAAGCTCATGCCTCGCGGGGCCTCTTCTGCGCGACTCTGAACAATGTCTTTCTTCATGATGGGCGGTCCTCTGGGAGCAGGGTCAATGGTTGATCAATGTGATGATGTGTGGTTGCGAGAATGGACCAAGCAAAGGCTATGCCCTGTTTCCATGGACTTGCGGAGCAAGGTTCGGCGTCTCCCGGCGGCAATGAGACAGGTAGAGGCAGTGAACGATGCGAGAAAGTTCGTGGCGAAGGACGCTGTCTAAGTTATTGATGTTTCAAGACAGAAAAGTCGCTCCGTTGAATAGCAGGTGGCGGTGAAGTCCTTTGCAGAACCGACGACGGGCGGGGCAAGTCAACGTGGAGGCTCCCGGACAGGCTGTCAGTCTGACAATGGTGGCGTCTAAAAATTGGCAACGGCTGTTCAGGAGTGAGCAACGATGTCCTCGACGGCCTGCCGTGCTCGGCATGCTGCGGCGGCGACGTCTGAGCCGTTCCACATAATAGGAAGGCAAACCAAGCGATCTGCTGTACGGGTGAGCCGGATGAATCACGCGAGGGCAGCGGTGGAATCACGTCGTCCCATAAGTACTGCGGCGCTCGCATCCAGGATGATAATGGGGTGAATGTCGCCGAGTGAGGCCGGGGCGTCGCTCTTATTCCAGATGACCGTAATGTTGGTATCGGTGCGTCCCATCCATTGATCGGGGGACCGTTTCGAGTCGCCTTCGACCATGACCGGGAGCGTTCGTCCGATCAGGTCCCGATTGATGCGGGCTGTGATCGGCCGCTGCAAGTCCACCAGCCGGCTGACTCGTTCACCCTTAACCTCTTCCGGGATATCGTCCGGGAACTTGCGTGCAGCAATGGTATTTTTCCGCTCGGAATATTTGAAGATATAGGCGGAGTGATACTTCACCTCTTGAACCACACGATAGGTGTCGAGGAATTCTTCCTCGGTTTCCGAGCAAAAGCCACAAATAATATCAGTGGTGAGGGCGATTCCGGGATGTTGGCGGCGAACCTGTGCGGCCAGGTCGAGATAGTCCTTTCGACTATAGGTGCGGTTCATGAGCTCCAGGATGCGGTCATTGCCGGACTGCAAGGGCAGGTGAATGTGCTTGCAGATGTTCGGATGGCCGGCGACGGCATCCAGCAACGCGCCAGGAAAGTCTTTCGGGTGCGGGGAGGTAAAGCGGACCCGTTGGACTCCCGGCACCTCCGCCACCGCGAGAATCAAACGAGCAAAATCCCAGTCGCCGTGGCGGTAGGAATTGACGTTCTGTCCCAGCAACGTGATTTGTGTATGGCCGGCTTCGACCGAGGCCTCCACCTCGCGGAGCACACCTTCGGGATCGCGTGAACGCTCGCGTCCCCGCGTGTAGGGCACCACACAGAAGCTGCAGAAGTTGTCGCACCCGCGCATGATGGCAATCCAGGCATTGATGCCGCCGTCGCGCTCCGGCAGGATATCATCGTAGGTTTCATATTCGGATAGATCGACGGCCAGTCCGCGTCGCGCGAGTCCCTGCTCCTCGGCATGCAGCGCATTCGTCAGCAGTCCAGGCAATTGGCGGTACCCGTCGGGGCCCACCAGGACATCCACGAGCGGTTGTGTGTCGGTCAACTCTTCCTTGAGGTTTTGCGCCATGCAACCGAGCACACCGATCACGAGCGGGCGTTGCTCTTTGACGGCTTTCAGCTCGGCGAGGTGCCCATAGACTTTGTTGTGGGCATTCTCGCGAATCGCGCAGGTGTTCATGAGCATGACATCGGCGCGTTCACGATCCTCGGTAAACTCGAACCCCGCCTTGCGGAGCAACGACCGGACCAGTTCCGAGTCATACTCGTTCATCTGACAACCAAAGGTTTCAATATGGACCTGATGGGGCTTGTTGGGTTGTTTCATAGTAGTGGCCGGTGCGAGGGCGCAAGGACGGTGGCGACGGGGCGACCATAGGCCAAGCCGTCCATGATGCCGGTAATGGTGACATTGTGGATCGAGCCGGCTACGACCGCATCGGCGGCGACGGCGACACGGGTGAAATTGGCCGTGGTGCCGGTGCGAAATCCGTCGCGGGCACCCTGTTCAAACAGGACCGGGACGGTGCGGCCGATCTGCCCCTGATAAAAGCCGAGCGTCTTGGTCCGGGACAGTTCCGCCAGCTGCTTGCTGCGCTGCCGGATGACTGGGAGTGGAATATGGTCCTCTAGGCGAGCCGCGGCGGTGCCTGGCCTAGATGAGTAACTGAACACATGGAAATAGGAGAAGGGGAGCCGTTCCGCTGTCGTGACCGTGTTGGCAAAGGCCTGTTCGTCTTCACCCGGAAAGCCGACCATCAAGTCTGTCCCCAGTCCGAGATCCGGCATCAACGACAGGGCCTGCTCGACCAGCTCCTCATACTCCCGGACGCCATATCGACGGTTCATCGCCTGTAAGATTCCGTCGTCGCCACTTTGTAGGGGAAGATGCAGGTACCGACAAACTTTGGGCGAAGTAGCCATCAGTTCAAGCAATGCTGCAGGAACCGTCGTGGGCTCGATGGAGGAGATCCTGATGCGAGTGACCTCGGGAATCGCTTCGAGTTCTCGCAATAAATCGACCAGGGCCGCTCCCTTATAGGAGTACTGGCCGATGTTCACGCCGGTGAGGACGAGTTCTCGATAGCCGTGAGCGGCGAGGTCGCGCGCTTCCCGCAGCACATCATCGGCGGTGCGGCTACGTTCGCGTCCACGAGCAAACGGAATGAGGCAAAAGCTGCACATAAAATCGCAGCCGTCCTGAATCTTCAGCAGGGCGCGGGTCGAGTCCGAATAGGCCGTGCCGGGCAGGACGAAGTCTTCCCGATCGATCGTGCGGCTATGACGGAGTGCTGGTTCCGGCTGTTTGTGGAGCTTGGCCGGAGCCGGCAGATAGTCCGGCAGATTCATTTTGAACTGCGTGCCGACGATCAGGTCGATCCCGGGGACCTTCTGCAGCTGCGTCGCCCCGGTTTGGGCGTAACAGCCCGTGACCGCGACAAAGGCATGGGGAGAATGGCGCAATGTTTTGCGCACGGCATACCGGCAGTCTTTTTCGGCGTTCTCCGTGACGGAGCAGGTATTCAGCACCAATAGGTCAGTCTCTTCGCCGAACTCCACGAGCCGGTAACCCTGGCGTTTCAGGTTATCGGCCAGCATGGAGGTCTCTGATTGGCTGAGGCGGCAGCCCAAGGTATGGAGTGACGCGCGTGGCGTGCTGATCGACATCGTGCGCGATTATAAGAGCGGGGGCGTTCGCTCGGCAAGGTGACGGGAGAGAAAAGATGCGACGCTGTCTTGATCGAGCTTTGGGTGAGTGGTACCATGAAAAAATCTGCCCGAGACAGGGAGTCTGTCGGACCGCGCCATGACGAATCACCGCTTGCTTGCCAGTCTTCTCTTCAGCCTCCTACTTGTGCTCCCGACCTCCGCCGGTTGGTCGAAGGAAATCCTGCCAGTCGAGCCTGATTTAAGCAGCCGTCTCGACGAGCTGTACGACCATGAGGCCCGGTTGTTCATCATGCTCTATTCACTGAAGGGCGACGGCAATGTCGATTACATTACCGGTCGCCTGGTGCAGGACTATACTCGGAGCAACTACGGCAACCCGGTCTACTATACCGAGCAATATCCGCTGTTCTATTGGTGGGACCACACGATGTTTAATGACCCGGATCAGGACGGCGTGAACGGGAACGAACGGGTGTATCAGGAGAACATCGAGTTCGACATTGCGCGATACAAACCCTGCGTCTTCAATGGTCAACCCTGCTGAGTCCGGACGCTCTCCGGCAAGGCTTCAAACCGTCGTTCGTATCTCGTGAAGCGTATCTCGTTTCTCTCACCTGGTTCCAGCCGTTCATAGGCACGCCTTTCCCTCTCACCGCTCACTCGAACACCAGTACCGGGCATTGTGCTTGATGGAGTACGGCATGAGAAACACTGCCCAAGACGAACCGAGTAAGGCCTTGCCTGCCGCGCGAGCCTACCATGATCAGGTCTGCCCCCACGTTCTCTGCTTCATGCACGATCATCGTCGCAGGAGCGCCTAGTACGCTGGTGCCGCGGGTGGTATGCCCGAGCGCGCGGATTTTCGTCGCCACGTCTTCGATGAACTCACGTGCATGTTCGAGCGCTTGCGCTTCCAGCTTTTCCGCAGCGGCGTTGTCCACGGGCCATGGGGGACGGGTCAACGGCAGGACGGTCAGCAGGCTCACATTCACCGGCTGTTCGAACGGTTGTTTCTGGAGAAATCGTAATGCGGTCTCGGCGTCAGACTGCCCTTGCAACGGCAGCAAGACCTGCTTCAGGTCTCGGACCGGACCTTTCACAATCAGTTTGGCGCAGGGGGCAAAACTCATGACACGGTGGGACACGCTCCCGAATAGCCGTTCTTTGAGCGGCCCTAGGCCCCTGGCCCCCATCACGATGAGGTCCACATGGCGGGACTCTGTTAGGGTGATGATAGTTTCCACCGGCGAACCCAGCTCCAGCCGCTTGGTGACGGAGCCGCAGTGGGGAGGCAGGAGTGACTGAACGCGGGCTAACAAACGATCGCCGTCTTCCTTCATGCTCCGTTCCAACTGCGCATAGAGTTCCTGGGCCACCTCGGGCATCATCATGGGGTAGGCCGGTCGAGGAGGATCAACGACATGGAGAAGGGTCAGTTCATCCGCCCGTCGCAGATATTTCAGTGTCCGCACGGCTTCGTAGGAATTGTCGGAGCCATCGACGGCCAAGAGCGTATTCATTCTATGCACTCCTTTGCTGTACTCGTCCGGGGCTGGAGATAACGTTGAAACCAGCGGAGCGCCTGTTCCGCGACCTGCTCAAGGGTTCCCGGTTCTTCGAACAGATGCGTGGCTCCCGGAACGATCACGAGCTTCTTGGGGCAGGTCAGCTGGGTGAGGGCTTCCCGATTCATGTCAATCACCGGTCCATCGTCTCCTCCTACAAGTAGTAAGGTCGGGGCCAGCACTTGGCTCAGATACAGCCCTGCCAGATCGGGCCGCCCGCCGCGGGACACCACCGCCTCCACCGCCTGAGGCTTACGTGCTGCCGCTTGCAACGCTGCGCCGGCTCCCGTACTAGCGCCGAAATAGCCTACCCGTAACCTAATGGTGTGAGGATGCTTGCTTAACCAGTCCTGAGCGAGAAGGAGCCGGTCCGCCAGGAGGTCGATGTTGAACACTTTCCGGCGGTCGTCTGCTTCATCAGGTGTGAGAAGATCCAGCAGCAAGGTCGCAAACCCTCCCGCCTCCAGGTGACGGGCGACGAATTGGTTCCGTGGGCTGAAGCGCCCGCTGCCGCTGCCATGGGCAAAGGCGATGACGCCCTGAGGCTGTTCGGGTAGACCCAGAATTCCATGGAGTGATACCCCGGCTTCGCTGATTCTCACCTGAAGAACGGTTGGTGATCCCATGATGAAAGGTCGTGTCTTTTAATGCCGGATATTTCGGTCGTCTGATTGCCGCGCAGGGCTGTAATCCGACTGTGCGAGCATTGATCGCGAGAATCGTTAGTGACAGTCTGTCGGACAAAAGAAAATCAGGTACACCGCGACCACGACTCCCACCAGCACAGCCCCGAGCAACAGCCAATGCGTTCGCGACATGATCCCTGCCTTTCGTAATCATCTGAGTCAGCAAGAGCAATGCCATTCGAGACGGGAGCATCGTAACAGGAGCATATGGCTGATAGCGTATGGCAAGCGGAAGTCGAAGAGCATATAGCCTATAGCAAAAATAAAGAAGCCTCCGATTCCTTGTGCCATTCGCCATATGCCATCAGCTCTTTGGGATCTGTGGCGTTCCGCTACAGGAGGAGGCTGATGGCTGTAGCACGACACCCCCGTGAGGGCTCGGGAGCTGATGGCGTATGGCTGATGGCCCATGAAAAGCAGGGACTTTGGCCCGTTTGTCATCGACTCTCAGCTCTTACCGATGGCATCGGCTTTGCTGATGTAGGGGGAAGAAGCTTCGAGCGGAGGTGTGATGACGGACCGTCTCTTCACCAAGATCCTGGTACCGGTGGATTTCTCTCCCTGCTCTGAGGAGGCCTTTCGGATTGCTCTGTCGTTCGCGAAATTGTTTCAGGCGGAGGTGCTGCTCCTCCACGTCGTCGATACGAAAAGTTTGGATGCGTTGAATCGTCTTGGCCTAGCCCTTCCGTCCGATGCCAAAAAACAGAAGAAACAATTGCACCATCACGCCAGGCTGAATGCCCGGCAGCTGCTGGCCTGGGATGAGGCGAAAGCGGTAACAATTCGGAGGCTGCTGGCGGAGGGTTGCCCCTTTGAGGAAATCGCACGAACGGCCAGGGTTGAAGGAGTGGATTTGGTGGTGATGGGCAGTTATGGGGGCGCGCTCGGCGGTGTCGACAAGATTTTTTTCGGCAGCACGGCGGAGAAGGTGGTTCGTACGGCGGGCTGTCCGGTTCTCACCGTTCCGTTGCCGCCGAAACGGTCCAAGGTGCGGACGAACAAGAATACATAAAAGGAGGCCTACATGGTTGTGACGAGAGTGCGGGAGGTGTTGAGCGGGAGACGGTTGTGGTTGGCGGCCTGTTTCGTCTTGGCGCTCTGTTCGCAGGGCGGGGCTCAGGCGGAGCAGCGGATCGAGGTGACGATCAAGGACTTTACTTTCCTCACCAAGCAGATTCCGCTCCGGCTGGGCGTCGCGACGGTGATTGCCATCACAAATCAGGATCAGGAGCGCCATGATTTCGGCTCGAGCATGTTTGACGGCGTTCAGACGCGAGTTGAATCCGGGGGGATCGTCTCTTATGGCAAGGGCATCGGCGGGCTGTTTTTAGATGCGAAGAAAACAGCTGTGATTCGATTCACTATGGACCGGCCGGGCCGGCATGAATTCCGTTGTTCCATCCATCCGAACATGAAGGGCGAACTGCTGCTCTTGAACGTGGAGGCGGTCTGAGTCATGGCCCCCCTGGTGAAGCGAATTCTCTTCGCGACAGATTTTTCAGCCTGCGCAGATCGAGCGATGGCGTACGCCGGGACTCTGGCGGCGGCGTGGAAGGCGGAGCTTTGTGTGATGACCGTCCTGGAATTCTATCCTGGGATGGATCCGGATTATACCGTCAACAAAATGTATCTGGATCATGTGCGGGCGGAAGCGACTCGTCAGTTGGAGGCGGTTCAGGCGCGCATAAAGGGAAACGGACAAGAGATCACGACGCGCATCGAGATCGGCATTCCCAGCCAGGCCGTCCAAACGGTTGCCCAAACCACGGCGGCGGACCTGTTGGTGGTGGGAACGCATGGACGCACCGGACTCGATCATGTCTTGATCGGCAGCACCGCCGAGCGGGTCGTGCGCACGGCGCCTTGCCCGGTCTTGGCCGTGAAGGCTGACAAGGGTGAGGCGGGCGCCACGGCAATCGGAAGCATCGAACGGATCGTGGTCCCCATCGACCTCTCCAGTTGCTCGCTCGATGCCCTGGAATACGCCACGCAGTTCGCCAAACACCTCGGAGCCTCGGTCACGATTCTCCATGCCATGGAACCGGTCGCCTATGGATTGGATTTCAGTTTGAGCCATGCGAAGGAATGGAAACGCCAGCGAGAATACCTGGAAGAACGCCTGACCATACTGGCCGCCTGTCTGACGTCATACGGCGTCAACACCGATCATGTGCTCAAGCCAGGGGTGCCGGTCGATTCGATCACTTCATACGTCACCCAGCATGGCTATGACCTGATGATCATGGGCACCCACGGCAGGCGCGGACTCTCTCATATCCTCGTCGGCAGCATCGCCGGCGCCATGCTGCGTCATGCGGCCTGTCCGGTCCTCACGGTACGTCAGTTCGATTTCGGTGTGGACTATCAACGCGTGGTGCCCCTGGGGGGTCCGTAACCAATCGGCCTAACTTAAAGGAGTCTCCCATGAAAACGTCAGCCAAGAAACAGCCCATTGGAAAGTCGAAGCCCCAAGTGACAGGCCGGTCCGGGACGAGTACGATCGAGCTGCCAGACGGGATGTGGGAGCGTATTTCGCAGAAGGCGCATGAGCTGTGGCGGGCGCGTGGGTATCGTGAAGGGCATGCGCTCCAGGATTGGCTGGACGCAGAAGCGATGGTCATGGAGGAAATCCATGAAGCTCGCGAATGAACGGGTCGTCGGACGATCGGTGCCGATCACCAAGGACCTGGATAGCGTGCTGACGAGACTCGATCGTCTCTCGATGGCGCCAGGCTTTGCCCTGCAGCGCCGGATCGCCTTCGCGCGGGCTTTGCAAGTGTATGTCGAGCTGGGGATCCAAGCACCCCTGTCGCCCCTGCCGGAAGAAGTTGAACTTGCCGATTTGCTGTTGTATGCCGACTTCTATCCGGAAGATGGCCAGCTAACCCTGATCGAGCAACTCCGCGACGTCATTACCGAGCATATCCCCGAAGAAGAACGGGTCTGGCTGGATCCGCTCAAGCACTCCTATATGGATCTGGTCGAACTATTGCCGCAGGAGACTGGGGCGGCGCGTCGATGCGCGCGGTCGATCGGAAACGGGCGGGTCTATGAGATTCCGGCTGAAAGCCTGGGTCAGGACGAGCAGGCGGGGGAGGTGTTGTTCACCCGTCTCGTTCGAGAACCCGGTGACCCGGAAAGCACTCTGGCCGTGGTCGCGGGGCCGGTGCTGGTGCTGTCGGCGCAGGATGCCCGGGCGCTGTATGAGACCACCGCTCAAGAGCGTCGTGAGATGGAAGCTGGGGGAGGATCATTCGAACTCGGCGATTGGCCGGAATTCGCCAAACGGTTTGGGCATCTGCTGTTGAGGAATTTTGCACGAATGCGTTTGGCCGCGTTGCTGGAAGCCGTGAAGGAGATTCGGTATCGGACGACAGACGGAGAGCCCTACTTCTACGTCATGGCGCTCTATGACCATCAGGAGTTTTCACACCTTGCCGGAAGCATGGGCGGGCTGGAAGGCTGGGAGGAGGCTCCGGTCCAGCCGGAAGGAGCCGTGCGTTCGAAGAACGTACGCCGATTTGTTCAGCGCCTCAAAAAGGGGGCCTCGGCTGGAGTGCTGGCCGGGAGAGTGACCGTGACCGCGACGCAATTGTTCCTCGAATGTGACTCGCGGGAACGGCTTGATGCGATCAAGCATAGCCTGGCGGCCACCTTCGGATTCTCATTGCGCTTCCGCGGCGAAGCGATGCAACCTCCGACTCGTCAGGTGACCCAGGAGGAATTGTCCGCCGATGAGCCGCTCACCTTGCTGGTGATCGATGAAGAGGATCGGACGTTGGTCAGCGCCTTTCTCGAAACGGTGTATCTCGAGTGGGCGGATCGAGAGGCCCCGACGTTGGGCAGCGAAACTCCTCGCCACATGATGACAACTCCAGCGGGACGCACACAGGTTGCGGCGCTCATCGATGAAATGGAACGAACCGATCTGGGCCTCCTTCGTACGGGGGTGGCTGCCTTCGACTATAACAAGCTTCGTGCCCATGTGGGGCTCTGCTGAGGTGAAGCATTTTTCATGAAACGTGAAGCGCCATTAGCTTTGCGAGAAATGCTCAATTTTCAATGATGAATGTTCAATCGAGCATTGAACATTGAGCACTGAACATTTGTGCGAGATACAAAAGATCAACGGCGAGAGAGGGAATGAGTATTCCTATGCACGAGCAGGTGAAAGGGATTCTCCAGCAGGTTCAGAGCGAGCCGCCCAATATTCTTCAGGCGCTGCTGGTCCTGCAGGAGAAACTCGGCCATGTGCCGCTCGAAGCGGTTCCCGAGATCGCCCATACCCTGGGCACGACGACCGCACAGGTCGCCGGGGTCCTGTCCTATTACCCGGATCTACGTGTAACTGCTCCGGGCCGGCATCTGATCCGTATCTGCATGGGCGAGTCCTGCTTTGCCAACGGGTGCGGCCGCCTGTTGCGAGCACTACAAGATTGTCTGCGCATTGATGTGGGCGAGACTGCGGCGGGCGGAAAGTTTACGCTGGACGCCATGTCATGCGCGGGGAATTGCGCCGTGGCTCCCACCATGATTATCGACCGCGACCTGTATGGCCGTGTGCTCCCTCAGCAGATCGAAGTCTTGTTGGAGCGATATAAATAAATAATGAGTGCTGAATGATGAATGCTGAATGTGAAATGAGACATGACCCGCCCCAACATTCGGATGCATTCCTGGAATTCATCATTCAGCATTCATAATTCACCATTTTCGGTGAGTATGGCCGTGCGCCTCTACCTCTCCAACGATACGTCGGCACGAGCCGCCGGGGCCGGCCTTTTGGCAGACGCCTGGTCGGACCGTCCTGAAGCACAACTCATTCGAACCTCTTCGCGCGGTGCGTTTTTCCTCGAACCGATGGTGGAGCGTGACAGCCCTGACGGTCGCCTGGCCTGGTTCAACGTCACGCCGGAAGACCTGCCGTCCATCCTTTCCGGCACAGGCGGCACACCAGTACGGTCCATTCCGTTTCTGGCGCAACAAACTCGGTTCACCTTTGCCAATTTCGGTGAGACGGAGCCTTTGGCCCTAGACGAATACCAGGCACGCGGCGGGCTACAGGGGCTTGAAAAGGCGCTGCAGATGGAGCCAGACGCCATCATCGAAGAACTGAAAATTTCGCGAGTGCGTGGTCGGGGCGGGGCGGCTTTTCCTGTCTGGAACAAGTGGCAGGTGGCGCAACAAACAGAGGCCGACGAGAAGTACGTGGTGGCGAATGCCGACGAAGGCGATGCCGGCACCTATTGCGATCGCATGATCTTGGAAGGTGATCCCTTCAGATTGCTGGAAGGGATGTTGATCTGCGCCCGAGCCATCGGAGCAAGCCGGGGTTATGTCTATTGCCGGCAGGAGTACCCGGCTGCGGCGGTGACCTTGCGTGCGGCCATTCACGAGGCTGATGAAGCGGAGTGGTTAGAATTGGACGGGGAGTTCTTCCCGATCGAGGTGGTCGAGGGGGCTGGCTCCTATGTCTGCGGAGAAGAGACGGCTCTGTTGGAATCGCTCGAAGGAAAGCGGGGAGTCGTCCGTGCGAGACCGCCCTATCCAGCCCAGTCCGGCTTGTTTGGACGCCCGACCATCGTCAGCAACGTCCTGACCTTCGCGACCATCCCTCAGATTCTGTCGCGCGGCGGGGCTTGGCACGCCGCGCTCGGCACCGAACAGTCGCGCGGCACGATGGCCTTGCAGCTCGGTGGTCGGGTGAAGCAGCCGGGGTTGGTGGAGGTGCCATTCGGGCTGAGTTTGCGCCAGGTGTTGGATCAATTCGGCGGAGGCATGGCGCCGGGTGCGCGGTTCAAGGCCGTGCAGGTTGGTGGGCCGCTCGGCAGTCTGTTCCCTGCTTCACAACTGGACATTCCAATTTGTTATGAGGCGTTCGCTGAGGCCGGTGCAGTGCTGGGGCACGGCGGCATCGTCGTGTACGACCACCAGACCGATATGGCGGACCTGGCGCGGCATTTCATGGCCTTTACCGCCCATGAATCCTGCGGCAAATGCACGCCTTGCCGCATCGGGTCCGTCCGGGGCGTCGAAATTCTCGAACGGATTCAGGCCGGTAGCGGAACGGTCGACGACCTTCTCCTACTGGAAGACTTGGGGGAGACGATGAAGGTGGCCAGCCTCTGCGCACTCGGCGGGCGTGCGCCCTATCCCGTGTTGACGGCCATCGAACATTTCCCGGCTGAGTTTCGGAACCGGCTCGGGCAGTGAACCGGGAACGTATGGCTGATGGCGTATAGCGTATGGAAAGTCGGGGTCTGATGTATTCAACAGTGAATCATTGCACCAGTGCATCATTGCAAGCTGACTCACTGACTCGGTGATCCATCCTATGAAATTGTCCATTAACAATCGTCTCGTGGTGGCGTCGCCGGGCGATACGGTTTATGAGGCGGCGAAGAAGGCCGG
>JACQHN010000346.1 GCA_016199015.1 Nitrospira defluvii | reverse complement strand
TTCATGGCGCGGGTCACGGCGCTGATCACAAACGGCAGGTAGGTCAGCGAGCGACCTACGCGAAACCTGGCGATGCCGGAGAAATCCGCCTCAAAGAAGGTCGCCACGTGTGCAGCCGTGCGGCGACTCAGGACCATGCGCTCCGCAATGGTCTTCCGCATCTGGGTGAACGGCAACACTTCTTCGTGAGGTGTGAGGGGTGAGGCGTGAGGAGATGGGGTATCGTCGGTAGCTGCACGCTTGGCGACAAGATCCAGCAGATCTTTCCGCGTGACTCGGCCGCCCTCGCCGCTTCCGGTGACTGTGGCCAAGTCCACCCCTTGTTCTTTTGCCAGTTGCCTGACCGCGGGTGAATAGTGGTGCCCGCTTTCCGGCGTCGCCTCCATCGGTCGCACCGTCACGCCTCCGACACGATTGACGACGCCGGTTGCGGGTTGACTATCGATTCTGGCCAGCAATCTTCCCACCGGCACAGTCTCACCTTCCGTCACAAGGATCTCCGTGAGGAAGCCGGTGGCAGGGGAGGGAATGTCGAGGGCCACCTTCTCGGTCTCCACCTCAAGGAGGGACTGGTCCTTTTCGACCGCGCCGCCTTGCGGGATCAGCCACTTGACGACGGTCCCTTCGGCAATGCTTTCACCCAGCTGGGGCATGACGATGTCGGTCGCCACTTCAACCTCCGGCTATCAGCTCTCAGCGGTCAGCCGTCAGCTTCAAAGGCCTCAGAAATTCTCTTGCTGAGGGCTGAAAGCTGATTGCTGACAGCTTCTTCATTCTCAGTTCAATAGGCCGCCAACTTCTTCGCTCCCGCGACGATGTCGCTCACCTTGGGCAGAAAGAATTCTTCCAGCGGCGTGCTGAACGGCACGGGCGTGTCCGGAGGGGCGATACGAAGAATCGGCCCGTCCAGACAGTCGAAACATTCTTCCGCCAGCAGTGCAGAAATTTCTGCCCCGATACCGCCGGTTTTGTTGTCTTCATGCAGGAGGATGGCCTTGCTCGTTTTGCGCACCGACGCGTAAATCGTCTCTTTATCGAGAGGGATCAACGTGCGCAGATCCACCACCTCAAGATCGATTCCCTCTTTGCTCAGCAGTTCCGCCGCTTCCAGGGCCAGATGTACCATCGCGCCATAGGTGATAATGGAAATATCTCGGCCACTGCGCTTCACGTCGGCCTTGCCCAGAGGGACGATGAAATCTTCTTGCGGCAATGTCGCCTTGATCCGCCGATAGAGAAACTTGTGTTCGAAGTAGAGGACGGGATTGGGGTCGCGAATCGCGGCCTTCAAGAGTCCCTTGGCGTCATAGGGGGTGGAGGGAGCGACGATCTTGAGGCCTGGCGAATGGAAGAACCAACCTTCGGGACATTCGGAGTGAAAGGGCCCGCCATGCACGCCGCCACCGAACGGCGCCCGGATGACCATGGGCACGGCTGCGCCCCAGCGGTAGTGATTCTTGGCGGCCACCTCGGTGATCTGGTCGAAGGCGCAGGAAATGAAATCCGCGAACTGCATCTCGACCACGGGCCGCAGTCCCATCATCGCTGCGCCGATGGCGGCGCCCACGAAGCCGGATTCGGAGATCGGCGTATCCAACACGCGCCATTCGCCAAATTTTTTCAGGAACCCTTCGGTGACTTTGAAGGCCCCGCCGTAGGCGCCGATGTCTTCGCCCATGAGAAATACGCGCTCATCACGGCTCATCTCTTCGTCCAGGGCCTGGCTTATCGCTTCTACGTAGGTGACATCCTGCGCGAGGGTCGCTGTCGTCATGGTTGCACCTCGTCCTCTGTGGCAAAGACTCCCACCAGCGTCTCCCGCCCTTCCGGCAGCGGGCTCTGTTCGGCGAATTCCGTTCCCGCGTCGACCTCCTTCTTGACCCGTTCGCCGACTTCGTGAAAATAGGATTCATCGCCATACCCTAACTGCGTCACGAGTCGCTCGGCTCTGAGGATGGGATCTTTGGTTTTCCATTCCTCCAGCAGCTCGCGCGGGACATACTTTGCCGCGTCATGTTCGGAGTGGCCATGCATGCGCATGGTCTTGAACTCGAGAAACGTCGGTCCCTCGCCGACCCGAGCCTTGGCCACGGCTCGTTTCGATGCCAGATAGACCGCAGTCACATCGTTGCCGTCCACGATCTCACCCGGCATGCCATAGGCTTTCGCCCGTTCGACCACATCCGTAATTGCCATTTGATAGCGCAGCGGCGTCGAGTAGGCATATTGATTGTTGGTGCAGAAGAATACGACTGGAAGTCTGCGCACCGCCGCAAAATTCATGGCTTCGTGAAAATCGCCGCGACTCGTCCCGCCGTCACCGGTCCCGGCGAAGGCAACCCGCGACTCTCCTCTGATCTTGAATGCCAATGCCGCGCCGGCCGCGACCGGCATGTTGTCGGCCAGGTGGCTGACGAAGCCGATCATCCCGCGCTTCAGATCGCCCATGTGGACATTGCCGTCTTTTCCTTTGGTGGGCCCGCCCTGCTTGCCGAGGTATTGAGCGAAGATTTCACCGGGGGAAAAGCCGCGAATCAGGAAGGCTCCCATATCCCGGTGAAACGGCGCGATGACATCATCCGGCTTCAAGGCCGAGGCATATCCGACGGCGATCGCCTCCATCCCATGACTCGTATAGACGCCGCCGACGATCCGGCCCTGCCGATAGAGGGCGGTGATCCGGTCTTCCACGCTTCTCGTCAGCCGGAGGTAGTAGTACATCTCAAGGAGGTCGCTGCGTTTGATTTCGTTCGCGACGACGGTCTGGTCCATAACCTCCTCCTCTTGCTCTTGATGTCCTTCTTACTGTCAGAGCTCCGGCAGATCCTTCCAGGCCAACAACGGCTTGTTCTCCTTGCACAAGGGACAGTCGGACGGTTCCCACTGCGGCATATCCAGGTCGACGCTGAAGTAAAACGGATAAGTTGCCGTCAGCTCATCCATCAAGGGGAATTGCCCGCTGTCTCGTCTCGCGAAGACCATCATGCCTATGAGTCGCCCTCCGCGATCCGTGACGACTTTTCCCAGTTTGTTGACACACATGCCGCGGGTGGTCACGTCGTTGAGGGAGAGAAAGCGTTCTCCTGTTTCAACGGCGCCGCAGACGATGTCGGTGCCGATCTTGCCCGTCTCGTGGTTGAACGGGGTGAGGGCGATGCGTAGAGGCATACGATCGGCGAGGATTTCGCTCGTGCGTTGCGCAAGCAGACGCGCATCCGACGAGGTCGTGACAATCCCCGTCGGCGGGTCTTGTCCAAACGTCTGCAAGATCCACTCTGCCATGTTGGATGCGATGATGGTCACGAGTTCGGGGAATCGCGCGATGGACTCGAACCGCAGATAGATGTCCGTATGGTGGCCGGAGACCACTTCCACATGGCTGTCGAAATACACCGCCCGTGAGGTATTCAGCAGCCGATGGATATCCCAGGACGACAGGGTGGGGTGTGGGGCGTCATGGATGAGGCGTTCGAGCCTCGCCTCGATCTCCGGCCCCTCATAGAGCGTTCTCTGACGGTCCACCAACTCATGAATCGCAAGCTCCGAGGACTTCACAATCGATGACATCATGTTCGCCGCTCGCTCCTTTTATTCTTTCGCAGCGATAGTCGTTCTGAGGGTCCCGATCGGCTGAATCTCCAATTCAACGACATCGCCTGGTTTCAAGTATCGATCGAGTTCCAAGCCGCAACCGCCGCCGACCGTGCCCGATCCGAACAGATCGCCGGGGTAGATGGACTCGCCTCGCGACACATGTTCGATCATTTGCGAGAAGGACCAATGGATCGTGCCGAACCGCCCTTCCGACCAGACCTCGCCATTAATACGAGCGATCATCCGCAACGAGGCCAGGTCCTGGATCTCATCGGGCGTGACGATGCAGGGTCCGATGGCGGTCGCAAAATCTTTTCCTTTTGCCGGGCCGAGCCGGCAGGCCATTTCCTGAAACTGAATGTCTCTCGCGCTGAAGTCGTTCATGATCGTGTAGCCGGCGATGTGGGTGGCCGCATCCCGTTCGGCAATATCGATTCCTTTGCGCCCGATGATGCAGGCCAGTTCCAATTCGTAATCCAGTTTCTGCGTGTTCAACGGCCAACGGAGCTCGTGATCAGGTCCGATGATCGTGCGGTGGTTGCCCTTGTAGTAGACCGGCGCTTTGTACCACTCAGGCGGAATCGGTTGGCCCCGTCTCTTGGAGGTCGCCGCGATGTGATCTTCGAAGGCGATAAAATCGCGCAGCGAGGAAGGATTGGGCAGGGGAGCCGTCAATCGGACCCTAGCCGGGTCATAGAAGATTGTCTCACCCGCCGGACCTGTGACAGATGAGCCAAGGCTCACAGTATAATCGAGAGCGCGACGGGCCGCGGCCGTGGCAGAGGAGCCACCTTCCAAAAACTCCAACATCGTGGCCGGGACTTGCGCGTCGGCGAGACGGTGAGGCTGTGCTTCGTCTTGGTCGGTGAGCTGGCGGACATAGGCCATATTGAGATCCACGATCGAGGCACCGTGTAATGCGCCAATTCTGCTAAAGGTTCCGATGGGAGTGTGCACGTGGAAGCTCACGAGTTTCATGGGCGGCTCCAACTCATCGCATAGTCTTTCACTTCGACGGCTTCAAATTCCGGCATGACCTTGAAGGCCTGTCGCGATTCGATCATCACGGCGACTTCGTCCGTCTGCTCCTTTGTCTTGCTGGCGGCGATAGCCTGCGGTTGCGGCCCATGGTGAATCCCTTGAGGATGCAGCGTTAACATGCCGGCTTGAATACCGGCGCGGCTGAAGAACTCTCCCTGGTGGTAGAACAGCACCTCGTCATAATCCATGTTGCGGTGATAAAACGGGACCCGGAGGGCGCTTGGATCGCTTTCCAGCGGCCTCGGCGCGAAGGTCGAAATCAGCAGTCCACCGGCTTGAAAGGTCACATGCACGCTGGGTGGGAGGTGATAGCGCGGGCTGGTGACCGGACGAAAATCCCGCACGTTCAATTTGGCCACCCACAGGTCGCCCTTCCAGCCTGCGACATCCATAGGATAAAACGGATAGTACACACGCGTGTAGGCACCGTCCCGCTTGATGCGCACTTCCCATTCACGTCGGCTTTGTGCATCCTCCGGCGGCGGGGCAAGTTCCGGCGTCATCAGGACGCCCGGATCAAATAACGCATGACGGCCGAGTGGGCCTCGATCCGGCACCTCGACAGGCGCCGAGGTCTCAACAATGAGAAACAGGCCCGCTTCTTCCTTCGCATCGACATGGACCCGATAGGTCGTGCCTTTCGGAATCACCAGGTAGTCGCCCGGTTCGTAACTTAAAAAGCCATAGTCCGTTTCCCATCTGCCTCGTCCGCGGTGCACGAAGACAATTTCGTCACCGTCGGCATTGCGCACGAAATGCTGCATCGTCTCCCCACGTCTAGAAAGAGAGATGCGGGCATCGGCGCTGTGCAAGACAATGACCGGCCGTCCATCGGGGGAATGGTGGTCGGGAGTGGGCAACTCCGTGCAGGTAAACGCCCGAGGTTGCAGAGGGCCTTCGATCCTGCTCCACGCAGTAGGGGGATGGCGGTGATAGAGATGCGAGGAGGGGCCGCTGAATCCTTGGCGACCATGCTCTTCTTCGTGCAGGCCCTCGGGAATTCCCACGTGAGCCTGGTTGGGAGCGGCGCCTTTTTTCACCAAGTACATCAGGAACCTCCTGACGTGTCAGGTACGGCTCGATGTTCTATGACGCCCGTTGATAAGACTTGGACGGCGCGTCTTCAAATGGAAGCGGAAGGGTCTCGTAGTCGATGATGGTTTTCTCGACACCCTTGAGCTGATCACGCTCGATGTCTTTGTAGAGCGCTTCGACGGTCGCGCGCACGAAGGTCTTGGATTCCTCCTGCCCGTGCTGCCGTTGGGTCAGTTCCAGGAACACGCCGCATCCGGGGAATAGGGGATACGTGAATCGCTGTCTGAGCGGCCCGAAACCGTCCCGACCATCCTTGATGTCTCCGCTGAACCTGACGCCATGGGTTTCCCACTCGCGGCAGACGGCATCGATATCATCCACCTTGATGGCGATGTGCTGCACGCCTTCGCCGTACTTGTCGATGAAGTCACAGATCTGCGATCGACGTTCTTTATTTCTGCCCTGCATGAGCGCGATCTTCGCATCGCCCCGTTGGACGACCACCGTGTCCATGCTGGATGTGTCACTGCCCACATCCTGCGCCGACCAGATAATATGAAAGCCGAGAACCGTGGTGAAGAGAGATTCCGCTGCGGCCAGGTTCTTCACGCAGAGGGTAATGTGATCAATGCCGATGGCTTCTTTCATGGTGGGTCCTCCTACGCGGCATCGGTAAAACGTCGAAGGGTGTCATACTATGTCTGATATCTGGAGGCGCACGATTCACATATGCTCACACTATATAACATAATAGTTGCATCATTCAATATAGATTTTGTATCATTTAGGCATGACGATGAAGGAGAGAAAGGAAATCGTGGTGAAACAGGGTCGGAACTGGAGGGGACGTCCCGGTATGACGGCGGAGGTGCACGATGTCGTTTTACGAACATGTGCGCGCGGACGTGCTTCGACATGGAGCGATCAATAATCCCTACCTGATACGTTTTCGCGCCGGCGATGTGACCGATCAAGAGCTACATGAGTTCGCCGTCGAGTTTTATAGTTTTGCGCGCTTCTTCCCCCGCATCCTCGCCGCCCAACTGGTCAACACCGAAGATGAAGCCGTTGCCGATGAGCTGACGAAAGTTCTCTACTCGGAACTCGGCGACGGTCTCGTCAAAAATCGTCATGAATTGTTGTATCGGAACTTCCTCCGGTCGATTGGGATCGACATCCACGACGCGATGAGCACACCCATGAGGCCCTCCACTCGCGCCTACATCCAAGGGATGGAAGAACTGTACAGCAGCAGAAACCACGCGACGGCGCTGGGGGCTTCCTTTGGACTGGAGAACATGGCTATCACCATGTGGGACCATCTGATTCCAGGGCTGACTCTGTTGAAGGAGAACCGGCATCCGCACATGGACATCACGTACTTCACATTCCACCGACAACTCGAGTCCGGGCATGAAAAAGCCATGGAGCATGCCATGGAAGCTGTGGAAGGAACGGGATGCTCCTCGAACGTACATATGTCTGACATGGAGAAGAAAGATTTTCGTCTCGGTATGAACGCCGTCCTCGACTATCTTGAAGGGTTCTGGATTGGGTTGGAACGGAAGCCAGCCGGTTCCACGCAGACATGGACGACGCCGGTGCAACAGCTGGCGAGTGAGCTGCGCGGGCAACCTCATTGACCGGCTCACGGGCCGGAGGGTCACATGCAGCGGTCTTGGATCAGCCGGTATGATCCTGGCGTTCCTGCCACCTCCGACTATCCGGAATGGATAGTGCCGGATCTCCTTCGGCGCTCAGCCTCACGGTTTCCCGAATCGCCTGCACTCTTTTTTTATGGTGCCCGCATCTCCTACCGTGAACTGAACGATCTGACCACTCGCTTTGCGCTCGGGCTGCGTCGGCTCGGTGTGAAGACGGGCGATCGGGTTGCTCTCATGTTGCCGAATATTCCGCAGGCGGTCATCGCCTACTACGGTGTGTTGAAGGCCGGAGCCATCGTCACGCCCACGAATCCCCTCTATGTCGAACGGGAAATTCAGAGTCAACTGATCGATTCCGGCAGCGAGACTATCGTCGCGTTGGATCTCTTTTATCCACGGATCCGCGCCGTCCGCGAACGCACCCATCTGCCGGGACGGATCATCATCACCAGCCTGCGGGATTTCCTCCCGACCATGAAACGGCTCATGTATCCGATCAAGGCGCGGTTGGCAAAACGCTGGATCGTGGTCGAGAAAACTCCGCCGGTCTATGACTTTCTTGAATTGCTTGACTCGACATCTCGACAAAGCGAGAGTGATTCCTCGCGCCTCCCATCTGTGGAGCCCGACGCTCTGGCGCAAATCCAATATACCGGTGGCACGACCGGCACGCCCAAAGGCGTCATGCTCACGCATCGCAACGTCGTGGTCAATGCCATGCAGGGCCGCCTCTGGTGTTCGGATTTCCATGAAGGGGAGGAAATCTTTCTTGGCGCGGTGCCATTGTTCCATTGTTATGGTCTGAGCACTTGCCAGAATCTGGCCGTCGCGACGGGCTGTCAGATTATCTTACTCCCACGCTTTCATGCGGATGAGGCGGTGAAGGCGATTCAGAAGCATCGAGTCACCATTGTGTCCGGAGTCCCGATGATGTTCTCAATGATCACTGATTTCCCGAAGGTCAGCAGGTACGACCTGCATTCGATACGGGTTTGTCTCTGCGGGGCCAGCCCGCTTCCAGCCGAGGTTCAGGAAGGATTCGAACGGTTGAGCGGGGTAAAAATTTCAGAAGGATACGGGCTGACCGAGGCGGGCCCCACGACCCATTGCAATCCGATTCGTGGCGAACATCCCCGTGGCTCGATGGGGCTGCCGTTTCCTGATACGGACGCACGGATTGTGGATGTGGAGACCGGACTCAGGGACCTCCCGATAGGAGAAGCGGGGGAACTGATCATCCGTGGGCCTCAGGTCATGCAGGGATACTGGAAGAAAGAGGAAGACACACGGACGGTATTGCGAGATGGCTGGCTCTATACCGGAGACATTGTCAGGCGGGACGAACAAGGCTTTTTCTTTTTCCTGGATCGCAAGAAAGATGTGATCAAGCCCTGGGGCGAAACGGTGTATCCGCGAGAAGTCGAAGAAATCCTGTTTCAACATCCGGCCGTGCAGGATGCGGTGGTTATTGGCACTCCCGATCGTCATTACGGAGAAGCGGTGAAATCTTATGTCGTGATGAAAGATGGATGCTCGGTGACCGAGAGCGAGCTGATCGAACATTGTCGCCAGTCACTGGCGCGCTTCAAAGTTCCGGTGGCGATCGAATTCCGGACCGAATTGCCACGGACCATCATTGGAAAGGTGTTGCGACGGGCCCTACGCGATGAAGCGGATGTGGCCGTCGCTGGTGCGCAGGCGTCGCGCAAGGCGATGTGACAGCCTGCAAGGAGGTCTCTGTGAAAGAGGTCGTCATTGCGGCCGGCGCACGCACACCCATCGGCAACTTTGGCGGCGCGCTGAAGGATGTCACGGCTCACAAACTAGGTGAGCTGGCCGTGCGTGAAGTGATCATACGCGCCGATCTGGATCCACGGCTCATCGACGAAGTGATCATGGGATGTGTCGGGCATACGAGCGATGCGTACAACGTCGCTCGGGTGATCGCACTCATGGCCGGACTCCCTGTCCGCACACCGGCCTATTCGGTGCAGCG
>JACQHN010000345.1 GCA_016199015.1 Nitrospira defluvii | reverse complement strand
GAACCGGCGCAGGCCCGCCGCGGCGCGACTCCCCAAGACTTCCACCTCGGCGCTCAACATCCCGCAGAGACAGGCCTTGTTCTGCCGTCCTTCCGAGAGCGTGGCCTCAAATAGCGACGCGTACCGCCGCAGCTTGGTCGCCGGCCCCGCGTCTGAAGCGATGATGTCGTCGACCAGACCGAGAAAATGTCGGCTATAGCGATCGATGAGTTCTTCGAGGAGCGTCTCCTTGCTGGGAAAGTGGTGATGGATGCTGGCTTTTCGAATACCCACGGCCTGGCTGATGTGTTGATAACTCATCGCATTCGCGCCGACCCGCTGGATGAGGTCTTGGGCCGCGTCAAGGATCGCGATTTTCGTATCCTGCCGCTTCATCGGGCGCCAAACCTACCAGTAGGTAGGTTGCTTGTCAAGAGCATGGCTTGCGGGAGTCGCGAACGCTCTTCGGCTTCTGCCATAATGCAACCCGCCATGTTCCGCACCATCTGGACCGCCGGTATCCCGGCATTCGATTCCGCATCGTCACGGAACAGGGCACGATCCGACAACACATCAGGATTTTCGTGAACGGAGAACAGATCCCGCATCTCGGCGTGCCGGTTCGACCGGACGATCAGATTCATATCGTCTGCGCCTTGAGCGGCGGCTGATACTCTTTCACCATTCGCTCAAACACCATAGGGAAGGGAACACATGACACAGCCATCTTCTCAACAGATTATCGAAGGGCAACGTCAGGACTGGAACCGCGTCGCCGGCGGCTGGGAAAAGTGGGATCGGTTTTTCGACGAGCAGATGGCGTTCCTCAACCACCGGCTGGTGGCCGATGCTCGACTGCGATCGGGCATGCGGGTGCTCGATCTGGGTTCGGGCACCGGATATCCCGCGCTCCTCGGCGCACAAACCGTTGGGCCAAGGGGGAGCGTGATCGTAATAGATCTCGCCGAGCAGATGCTCGCTGTCGCCGGGCGTAAAGCGGCGGCGCTGGGACTGCCGAACGTAACGTTCCGCGCCGGTGACGTAACCGTGCTGTCGTTCGAGGCCAACTCATTCGACGCTGTAACAAGCCGCTTCTGTCTGATGTTTCTGCCGGAGATTCCCAAAGCCGCCGCGGAGATCGCGCGCGCGCTGAAGCCCGGAGGCTGGGTCGCGGCTGCCGTCTGGTCTGCGCCGGATAAAAATCCCTCGATCGGCCTCTCGATGGAAGCGATCAAAAAAGTGATCGAGCTGCCGCCGCCGGATCCCACCGCTCCCGGCATCTTTCGGCTGGCCAAGCCGGGCGATCTCGCCGGGATGCTGCAACAGGCCGGATTGATCGATGTGATGGAACAGGAATTTCTTGCAGAGTGGTCGTATGCCTCAACCGATGAGTACTACACCAGCCTCATGGAAATGGCAGCGCCGATACAGAATCTGATGGCTAAACTTTCAGCCGATCAGTTGCAGCGGGTCAAACAGCTCATCACCGAGGCTGTATTACCGTATCGACGTGGGAACCGTATCGCATTTCCCATCGCCGTACGGATGGTGGCCGCCCGAAAACCCCTGTGAGCGCACTGTGGTGAGGAAGAACGACGGGTTCAAGGATTTTGTGCTGGATCAGCTCGCAGACCTACGCGGATTGACCTGCCGCGCGATGTTCGGCGGCTATGGACTGTCGTGTCGAGGAACCTTCTTCTGCATCATCCACAAGGGCCGGTTGTACTTCAAAGTGACGCCGAAAACGGTCATCCTCTACAGGGAGCAGGGCATGAAGCCATTCCGGCCTAACGCCAAACAAACACTCAAATCCTTCTATGAAGTGCCGGTGGATGTGATCGAAGATGCCGAGCGATTGACCAATTGGGCTGAGCAGGCAGGCACCCTGTGAGCGATTCATCAGCTTCCATACTCTGGACCATCGGCCATTCGACCAGACCGATTGACGAATTCATCGGCTTGCTCAACGCGCACGCAATTCAGCTTCTCGTCGACGTTCGCACCGTACCTCGCTCTCGCTACAACCCGCAGTTTAATACCGACACACTGGCGCAGTCGTTGTACGACGCGGGAATTGCCTGCCGCCATTCCCCGGAACTTGGCGGATTACGCAAGCCGATCAAGGACTCGATCAACCTTGGCTGGCGGAATGATAGCTTCCGGGGCTATGCCGACTACATGCAAACGAAAGAATTCGGGACAGCACTCGACAAGCTGATAGCTGACAGCCGAAAGCGACACACCGTTATCATGTGCGCCGAAGCGGTGCCGTGGCGCTGTCATCGCTCCCTGATCGCGGATGCGCTGACGAGCCGCGGCCAAGAGGTCAGGCATATCATGACTGCGACGAAGGCCGACCGGCACCAGCTCACCTCCTTCGCGAAACTCGAAAATGGTGCGCTTCACTACCCCGATACGGAGGGCACCCCTCGACTGTTTTGATATCCCGGTTGCACCGTTCATCCACAGCTTTGTGCTGTTTGTGCTGTTCGGCGGCCTGCTAGCGCTGAAATGGCCGCGCGCGATATGGTTCCACCTGCCCGCCGTCGCGTGGGGCGCGTTCGTGGAATTCAGCGGCTGGAGCTGCCCGTTGACGCCGCTCGAAAACTGGTTACGTACACAAGGGGAAGCGCACGGCTACAGTTCCGACTTCATTGCGCACTATGTGTTGCCGGTGCTCTATCCGACGGGGCTCACGCGGGAGATACAGATCGTGCTCGGCGTGATCGTCCCGGCGGTCAATTGTGCGGTGTACGGATGGTTGTGGAAACGCGCCTGCCGAGCCCAGGCTGACTAGCGCAGCATCTCGTTCTGAGGAGAAGAAATGACCAGCAGCAGGCACCCGTCGTCGGACGACGTATCCATATGCAGGCTCCCCGTCTCGGCCCGATGATAGTCGCCTGGACCGAGCTCACGGCCCTCGAAACGGCAGCCGCCTTCGAGCACATAGAATTCTTCGGCTTCCGTGTGGCGGTGGGGGGCGTACCTGGCGCCCGGCGCCACCCGCAGGAGCGCGGTCGCGCGACGGGACTTCGGATCGAAGAACAGCACTTTGGCCGAAATCCCCGGCGCGATTTCTTGCCATACCCCTTCCGAGGACTTCACGAAGGTCAACCCGCCGGCTGCATCGAACGTGACGTCCGTGTGGCCTTCGATGCGGGCAAACAATCGCTCCTTCAGCGACGGAGGCGGCTGAACCGGCTGCACACTGCGCGCGAATTCCCCAACCACCGCCTGGAACGCTTTCAGCTCGGCGCTGACTTTCAAGCACCGTTCAAACGCCGCACCCTCGTCGGGATCGAGAATCCCCAACGCATACAAGGCCGCCTGTTCCTGAATGTCCGCCAGCCGTTCGTCGTCGTTCATGACGCGAGCCCTTCCTCGTGCGGGGCGAGCAATTCGCGCAGCTTGATCAGTCCCAGCCGAATCCTCGTTTTCACCGTTCCGAGGGGCAATTGTAGTTTCACAGCGATTTCACTCTGACTGAAACCCCAAAAATAGGCTAGGGCGATCGCCTCTCGTTGTTCAACCGACAAATTCGATAGCGCCTGCCGAACCAAACGCCGGCGTTCCTGCTCGGCAGTTTCTTGCTCAGGGTTCGGCCCGTCGCCGACAAAGAGAGTGGCAGCGTCCAGCGAATCGAGTTTCCCCCGCTCGGCATAGCCGGCTCGAAAGCGATCAATCGCCCTCGTCCGCGCAAGAATCATCAGCCACGCGCCCGGGGTTCCTCTGGATTCGTCATAGGTATGGGCCTGCTTCCACACCTGCGTG
>JACQHN010000350.1 GCA_016199015.1 Nitrospira defluvii | reverse complement strand
CCGGTCGAGGTCGCGCTCGAAAAATCCGTGCGATGGTTCCGCAATCATGGCTATGCCTGACAGCCAATGCTCAATGTTCAATTTTAAATGTTCAATCGCACCAACGTGCCCCAACTTCCATTGCTCATTGAAAATTGATGGAATTTCTCGTACTCTTTGCAAAGACCATCCTTTTCCGCCCCTACGTCTTCCTGTTTCTCGCCGCGTTTCTCTTTTCGGCCATCGCGCTGATCGGCTGGCCGCGGACCTGGCGCTTTTGGCTCATTAGTTGGATCACCGCCTTCGTCTGCGAGTTCTCGTCGACGCGGAACGGCATCCCCTTCGGCTGGTACTTTTACAACGGATCCACCGTCGGACAGGAGCTGTACCTTTCCAATATTCCCTTCATGGATTCGATTTCGTTTTCCTTTCTGCTGTTCGCCAGCTACTGTCTAGCGCTGCTGTTCCTCCTACCGATCCGGTTGCCATCCGATGCCACCGCCGCATCACGCCTTCCTGAACTGACGTTCGATCTGCCCCTCCGTACCTCCTGGCCGGTGTTCGCGCTGACCGTGCTCTTCTTTGCCTTCATCGACATGGTGATCGATCCGGTCGCGTTGCGAGGGGATCGCTGGTTTTTAGGAAAAATCTATTACTATCCCGATCCCGGCGTGCATTTCGGCGTCCCGATAGCGAACTATGTCGGCTGGGCGGTGGTCGGGGCGATTTCCCTCTTGTTGTATTTTCCGCTGGACCGCCGACTCCGCAGTCCTCTGCCGTCGCACCGCCCCTCCATGACCCATCGCCTGCTCCTGGGAGTCGGGCTCTACTATGGTGTGCTGGCGTTTAACCTCGGCGTGACGTTCTGGATCGGCGAGGCGCTCCAAGGCGCCACCGGCCTGCTGATGTATGTGCCGGTGACGTCCGTTCTCCTCCTGCGCCTGCTCACGCCTGCTACGCAAACTGCATAGTCACACCGACCTCGAGACCGCTCTGTGTCGGCGCGATTGGCATTCATTCAATCGAGTCTGTATATTGTAGAACAGCCTTGTGCCTGAGCTGTGAGGTGTGAACCGAGTGAAGAAGTTCTGTGGAATTCTATTTCTTGGCTTCCTGGCCACCCTGGCATTGTTGGGCTGGTTTGGCTATCAATCGTACAGCACAGGGTTCAGCGCCAAGGCCGAACCGAACCAGCTGGAAATATTTTTCGCTAGACAGCTCCGGTACCTCGCCATCCCGCTGGAAAACCGACGGCTCCGCAATCCGCTGCCCCTGACCCAGGAGCTCATGAAGGACGCCCGCGCGCACTTCGCCGACCATTGCGCAACCTGTCATGCCAACAACGGCAGCGGGCAAACTGCCATCGGCAAGAATGTCTACCCGAAGGCTCCGGATCTGCGCCTCCGGGAGACCCAGACCATGTCCGACGGAGAATTGTTTTTCATCATCCAGAACGGCATTCGCTTCACCGCCATGCCCGCCTGGGGCACCGGCGATCCTGCCAAGGACAGCGGCAGCTGGCAGCTCGTGCATTTTATTCGCCACCTGCCGAGCCTGACCGAAGAAGAGCTGCAGGAGATGAAATCTCTGAATCCCAAAACGAAAAAAGAGCTGGAAGAGGAAGCGATGTTCGAGCAATTCCTGCAAGGGGATGATGCCGCCGCGGCAGGGGCAGGAGCCCACCACCACTGATGATGCCACAACGAAAGGACTCCACTGTGACATGCCTTCGATTCATTCTGATGGCCCTGATCCTGGTTTGTACGCCGGCCTTGGTAGCCGCTCACGGCAGCGGCCAGCACGTGCTCGGTGTGGTAACCGCCATCGACACGGTGCATATCGAGATTAAGACTCCGAAAGGTCAGTCGGTCTCCTTACGCCTCACTTACAAAACTCAGTACAAGGCCAAGAACCTCCGTCGAACGAAGAGTTCACCCCAGGTGGGTGATCGGGTGGTCGTTGAAGCGGAAAAGGATGACAGCGGACTCATCGCCACCGAAGTCCACTTCTCAGACTCCAAACCCAAGACGGCGACTCCTTAGAGACTCCATGGCCGAGTTTCACGTTCAGACGACGCAACCGTCACAGGGCGGTGGCCTTCGTCCATTTTTTATGCGGGTGCTCGTGATGGGCATGGCCGTCTTCTTAGCCGTGACGGTCGTGCCCGGCATCGAATCGGACAGTCTTGGGGCCGGAGTGGCGGCAGTGCTGGTGCTGACGTTGTTGAACACGCTGATTCGACCGTTGCTCTATTTGCTCTCGCTGCCGCTGATTGTCCTATCGCTCGGCCTGTTTCTGGTGGTGATCAATGCCCTGCTGCTGCAGCTCACCGCTGCGCTCGTGAAAGGTTTTACCGTCGGCGGTTTCTGGGCCTCGTTCTGGGGCGCCCTCGTCATCAGCGTGGTCAGCGCCATTCTGAACGGCATCCTGGCCGTCGAACATACCGGCGTGGGAACGATTACTCGATCCCATCGTCCCCCGACCATCATCAATCCGGACTAGCAGAGGAGAGCTGATGGCATATGGCGTATAGCGCAAGCGACTGGAGGCCCCATGGCCCGCGCCATAAGCTATCGGCCATATGCTCTTCAAATTCGTATGCTTCCTTGAGTTACCATGAGTCGGCTGCTACAATGCGCCCCGACGCTCGACATGTACCGCAGAGAGCGCACAACCTATAACGAGCACCATGTTTCGAACGGGCGGCGGGTCAGAGCTCACCATCGAGTCCATCGGCATCGGTGAACAGCCGGTGACCCTCTGCCTGGTCGGTAGCATGCTGCATAGAGGTCGATGAGTCCTCCAGTTGAACAATCCAAAGCCGCGGCCGAAACTCATCTTCAACGCACCTTGACCTCCGTCCTTAATGGACTGCCGGCCGATGCCGCGTTGGTCGCCATTTTCCACCAGGAACAGGGGCCGCTCACGACGCAAGTGCACCGTGGCTTCACGCCTCGCGACGTCCAGTCGATCGTTCGCACACTCTCCTCGCAGAAAGTGCTGACGACCGTGCCGGCCGCCAATGATCCCGACGCCTCGCGCACCATGCGTCTTCGCCTGGTCACGCCGGGCGCAAAATCGCTCCTCGGCATGCCGCTGCGGAATCGGCAACGCACCTATGGCTTTTTGGTGATCGGACGGAAAGACAATGCCGTCTATGCCAAAAAAGATAAGGTGATGCTGGAGCAAGCCGGCGACGACATTACCAAAGCCCTGGATCGGGACAGCCTGTTCGATCTGAACGTCATCCTCAGCCGTCCGTTGGTCGTGGCGGAGCCGATCCCAGTGGTTGCGCCGGCAGATGTTTACACCGCGCCGACCTCCCATGCGACGCCGGAGATTCAAGAGAAAATCGTCGCCCTGCTTGATGAACTGGGACAGACCCTCCCGTTCGATCGCGCGTGGATCGGAGCCTATGACCCCCTCGCCGGCAATGTCGAGGTGCTCGGCATCGCAGGAGAACAGAAGACCGACCCGAAGGACCAAAAGAAGGATCTCAAAGCGGGCCAACGCCTGGCGCTGGACGCATCCGCCGCCGGATGGGTCGTTCGCCATCGAAAGCCCCGCGTCGACCATGACCTGGCCTCGACCCAGGGCCGCTTCCTCGATCATAAGTTTTTGTACAAAGACCGGTTCCAGTCGTCGCTCGTCTTGCCGTTCTTTTTGCGCGGCCAGGTCGGTGGCACCATTACCCTCGCGTCAAAAGAAGCCGATCGTTTCGCGGTGTCCGATGCCCGCCAGCTCGAGCCGATCAACCTGAAATTGGTGGACTTGCTCCAAGCGGCTCCGCCCGCGGCATCTAGCGCCGCCAAGACTGAAGGGGCGCCGGATACGGAGCCGGGCTCAGCACCCTTAACGTCCGCGGAACCAGTCATTCGAAAGCAGGAGCGGCAGGCCGCCATCGGAGAGTTCAGCGCTTTCCTTGCCACTGAAGTTCGCGAGCCGCTGGCTTCGATTCGAGCGCAGTTGGAGGAGGTCACGGCCGAGGGGATCCTCGATTTCGACCCACAGACCCGCGTGGAGAATGCGATGCGCGACTTGATCCGCATCGAAGCCATCCTCAATGAAATTCTCGACTTTGCCAAACCGTTGGACCTCAATCGCCGGCTCTGCCGCGTCCCCGAAATGGTGGAAAACGCCCTCACGGTGGTGGCCACGGAGTTGGAAGCGACCCGTATTCAAGTCGTCAAAGAATATGCCGGGCTCCTCGCCCCCGTCCGGGCCGACGAAGCCAAGATGCAGCAGGTCTTTCTCAGCATTTTCAAGAATGCGATCGAGGCGATGACGCCGGGCGGCATCCTGACGATCTCCATGAGCAACCAGCGGGCGGCGCGACATCTGGAAGTGCAAATCCTGATCAAGAACAATGGCGCACCCATCCCCCCCGAACATGTCGACAAGGTCTTCGAGCCGTTCTTTACGACCAAACGATCAGGCACCTGCCTGGGCCTCGCCACAGTGAAAAAAATTGTGGAAGAGCACCAAGGCAGCATTGGCATTTCGGGAACGCCTGGCGAGGGAACGACGGTCACCATCCGCCTGCCGGGTGTCAGCCGCGGCCCAGCCCATCGGTATCGCGGACGCGGTCGCCGTCCACCCCGTCGCCCAACCGCCTGATCCTAGACCGCCTTTCCTCTCCAAGGTTCCACGTTGGCCTCTGGGGGGTGATCCTGCGTGACCATCCACCGGCAGGGCAGACTCGTACACACCCATTTTCCCCAAAGGCGCGGTCTAGGAGTTTGCGCTTGCGCGCATCGCCCGAGGGCCTTCCGAGGCCGCACTCGTTTTTATCTTGAGCTTTCCACCACCCATTCGTGCGAGTGGTCCTGGTGAGCCATCCACCTGCACGCATCGGCCGACCACGCCTTTTCATTCCACCAGCGGCAGTCTGGGGCCACTTCTCCTTCGCACGTCTTGTCCCTTCCCCCTCTCATCCAACTCGTCCACCCATTTCAGCGTGAAGAAGGCCTCTCCACCCGCGCCCATTTATTCTTTTTCCATTCCCACGCCACCCAAGCGAGCAGGATAGGGAGGCTTCATCTGCGCACGTCCAACGAGGACCTTTCGAGGCCGCGCGTTGCGCGAGGTGCGCGACGCGACGAATAAGGAGCGTCAAGTTTGCGCACGCCGGCGAGGCGGTGAGCCGGCGGTGTCCGCTCTTGACCCACGCCCCCATCCCTCCCCCTTTGTCCTTGACACCGCTTCTCCAGATAGCTAAGATTCCGGCACTCTTTAGGCTTCTAATCGATTATCCTCGACCACCATACTTTCACATTCTTTCAAAGGAGTAGGGGTATGAAACTCGTGATCGGTACCGTGGCGACCCTTGCAGGCGTATTGTTTGTATGTTCGATGGCCTCCGCGAATCCGGCGCTGCTGCCGAAGCATGAAGGCTATCCAATGAAGAATGACGGCAGCCCGGTAAACGGACAGCCGACGGCCAATGACCCTGGACAGAAAGACGCACGTGGCGACTCCACCTTGCAAAAGTCTGCCGACTCCGTCAAGCATGGAGAGCAGAAGTTGGTCAAGACGGACAACGCGCGGATCACCGAAGGTCAGGGCGCCGGCCAGTTGCCGAAGGTGCAGGGACCACAAATCAAGATCGAACCTCCTGTGACCTCAGCCACGAAGATCACGGGCGATCGGAAGATCGAGTAGTTTCTACTCCAGAAGCACGATATACGGGGCTACCGTCTCCAGACGGTGGCCCCGTTTCATTTGACGCGTCCGGTTGCACGACTGCCCTTTCGGCCGGCATCTCCCGCCATCTGTAACCGAAACCGCCACAGTTTCTGCGCCCACGATCCCGCGTAATCTACGCCAATTCTCGGAAAGGCCCCGATCGTCTTGTGAGTAGACGTACTATTTCGTTCCTCAAGCCAGAGGGATTCCCCCTGCGTGAGGTCATGTCGATTCAGCGTTCGATCAATGCCCAGTTCACGACAGAGCCGCCCCGGTCCATCGATCAGTCGCCCATCGATCTCAATGGCCCGGATGAGGACGGCCGCCGGAAAATCTTCACGTTCGGTGACGACATTCAGGCAATGGTACATTCCATAGATCAGATAGACGTAGACTACCCCAGCCGGCCCGAACATGACGTCGGTCCGCTGTGTTCGACCTTTCGAGGCATGACAGGCTTTGTCCTCGGGACCGACGTAGGCCTCCACCTCAATAATCTTTCCGGCGATCAGCCCTTGCCCGTTGTCACGCACAAGGTACTTGCCGATCAACGACCGCGCGACCTCCAGGGTCGGACGCGCGAAATACTGACGCGGTAAGATCATAGCCCTCACACGCAATAGTGAAT
>JACQHN010000349.1 GCA_016199015.1 Nitrospira defluvii | reverse complement strand
TGGCCGAGGGACCGGTCCGCCTCAGACAGACTGAACGCTGTGTGTCCATTGCCAGACTCAACCCGTCGCCCAGATAGGCGGTTCGGAGTGCGTAGCGACTGCCGGCCATCGGTACCAGTTTCCAATATTGCCCGCTCACGTCGGCAGGTGCAGAGAGCAACAGGCGACCGGAGCCGTCGGGGGAGACGTCGAGGGCATATTCTCTCCCTGCAACTTGTGTCGTGAGTCGGTAATAGTGGGTGCTGTCGAGCGTCATAGTGGTGATTTATCTCGATGAATGATCGATTCGCCCACGATACCTGAAAACATGCCGTCTGGAAATGGCAGGAGCATCGCGCCTTTTCTGCCAGGGGCAACGTAGCAGAGCGTTGTGAGGCTAAGCCCGTAGAGGAACTGGGTGGAGACTCGAATCAGGAGGCGACTGTGCAGGGTTGTCTAGTCATCGGTTCAAATCACCTGGAGGGTCACTCTTCTCTCGCCGCCAATGAGGCCGCGACGCGCTGAACCATTGCGCCATCTTGCTCCCGTTGTTCTTTTGATCGGCGGCGAAGTCCCTGCACCACTGTCTATCGTGATCACGCTGCAGGGTGCAGAAGAAGCCGGCGAACCATTCCGCGGCTCGCAACGGCTTGGTGGGGGTGAGGCGCATACGTCCCCGGAACATGCACTTCCACGGCCGGTCAGCCACAGGCGGTTCCGTGCAAACCAGGCATAGGTCCTTAGAAGGAGCTGTTCAATCATGGGAAGACGACTGAGGCGGGCGAGCGCGCTCCATCCTATCGCTTCCCACATGGCCCGGAACACCTCGATGCCGGTGATCACGTTTCCATCAGCCCATCGCGCATGAATCGCCCTGCCCAGTGTTTCAGGGATCAATCCCGTCGTTGCGGCATCATAGTCCGGCCGTGAAAAGTCGCAGAAGGTGAGGTGCTCACGTCTGTTGCATCGCTTCATGCGCGCGATCTCGCGGGCGCAGACGGGACAGGCGCCATCAAAGAACACCGTGAGCGGATAGGGTGCCATGAGCGGGACTTCTCCTGGTCAGCCTTGAACCGTCGATCGCCGCGTGAGTCGCTCTAACGTATCATCCAGCGCAGCGAAATCTTCCAGCACATGGATATGTGATTTCAGGAAATGCTCCCGCATCGCGAGGGCGCCATGTCCACCGACAGTGAGGTGAGAGGCGGGACTCACCTCCTGAGCCAAGGCCTGGATTACTTCCGTGGCTTTGGCTTCGGGGAAGGCCAAGGGAAAAGAAACGATCGTCAGATCCGGCTCCACCTCATGGCATAGTTTGGTCAGGGCAGTCACGGGGACGTTCGCCCCCAGATAGTACACACGGCAGCCCCGCACGCGGCATCGATAGGCGACGGCCAAGGCGGCGATGTCGTGCTCCTCTCCGGGCGGACAGGCCACAACCACTTTGGCCCCGAATTCAGCCACGGGTAGCTGATTCATCGCGGAAAAGATTTTCTGTTGGATTTGCTTGGTGACGTAATGTTCGATGGCCACATTCACGTGGCCGTCATGCCAGAGTTGCCCGACCTGCTCTTGGAGCGGGAGTAAGATGCCGTGGAGCGCTTCTTCAAACGGCACCACCGCAACCGCTCCGTTCAATCGTTTTTCAAACATGACGCGGTCGAAGGGGTCCAGCGCCGACAACAACTCTCGCAAAAGGCGGTCGAAGGTATTGTCGATAAAGGAAGTGCGTGGCGAAGCAGCGCGCATACGGTTCAGAAGTTCCTCGCGACCCAATCGCGCGAGGTCTCCAATGGAGCCACCGGCATCCAGTTGCTCTTTCAGATAGCGCAGCAGGGCAACATCTTCGTCTGAATAATTGCGGTAGCGATTAGCTCCTCGCGTCGGTTTCAGGACCCCAAATCGGCGTTCCCACACCCGAATCACGTCCTTCGACAGTCCAGTGAGTTTTGCAACTCTATGAATTCTATGGAGATTCATGGCTGATTAAAATTATACCCATATGTCTAATGTTTGTCAAATAATTATTGATATAACTATTGACACATTGGACAAATAGGGCTATACATTAGACATACTTGTTACAAACATTGAACATGAACCCATGGAGCTGAACATGGCGACATCAAATGGATTGAAGGAAAAAGCGGGACAGAATGAGCGCTGGAACTATTTCCCAACCTTTTCGACAGAGCACATCTGTGGGCGGTGCGGCGGACTCTTGGTGCAGGACTTCTGCACGGATCTGCTCAATGGCACCGGTGAGCTTGATTGCTCAATTGCCCGCTGCGTGCAGTGTGGTGATGTCATCGATCCGGTCATTCAACGGAATCGTCAGCTCCAGCAAACCGCTGGCACGGTTCGGGACATGAAGGCGTCGGTTTCATCAATTCACGGTCAGTTCTCGGTCTAGTGGCTCAACCCACCAGGGTTCTTCCAGTGTTCTTAACCAAGGAGGTTTCCCATGCGGAGTCTAACGGTTCTTCAGGCTGGAGTAGGAATGGTGCTCATGGCGGGGTCAATGTCCCTGGCTGTGGCGGCGGATACCGCCGGCGACAATAAGGACATGGTGCTCATCCCGAAAGGTGAGTTCTCCATGGGGAGCAACGAACATTCAGATGAGGTCAAACACCAGGTGGTACTCGATGCCTACCTGATCGATAAGTTCGAGACCTCGAACGCGCGGTACAAAGAATTTATGACGGCCGCCGGTCATCCCGCACCGGCCTACTGGGACGATCCACGGCTGAGCAAGCCTAATCAGCCTGTGGTGGGGGTGAGCTGGACGGATGCGAATGCCTTCTGCAAGTGGGACGGCAAACGGCTGCCGACCGAGGCGGA
>JACQHN010000018.1 GCA_016199015.1 Nitrospira defluvii | reverse complement strand
TCATGAATAGTCCGGGCTAAGAAAACGCGCGGACCGTTCCGATCGGGAGAGGCAATGCGGCATCTTCGGCTCAGCATCGAACGGGATATCGAGCAAGCCATCGAGGGGGTGGATCTCAACGACACACGCCGTCGTTACCGCGATCACAATGAGTTTGTCGTGCTGGAGCGTTTCCTCACGCAGCCCGTGGTCGGCCAGTTTCTCCACGAAGTGGATCTGCTGGCGGATGACGTGAATCGGAATTACATTCCTGGACACAAGAAGGGAGGCAGCGTCAGCTTCTACGCGCTCCTAAACAAGGCGCCGGCCATTCTCTCCCTCTATCGCTCGCCGGCCCTGCTCATGTTCCTGAGCCGGCTCGTGGGCGTGCCCCTCATGCTCTGTCCCGAAGACGATCCCCATTCCTGCGCCCTCTATTACTACACGCAACCCGGCGATCACATCGGCTTTCATTACGATACGTCCTACTACAAAGGGAAACGGTACACGGTGTTGACCAGCCTGGTTGAGCGATCGGAACACTGCCGACTGGTGGCCCGCGTCCGGAAGCGCGGAGCGACCGAAGAAATCAGGGAAACACGGATTCCCATGGACCCTGGGACGGTCGCGCTCTTCAACGGCGACAAACTTTGGCATGCCGTCACGCCGCTGGGGAAAGGAGAAGAACGGATCATCCTCACGTTGCAATACGTCACGAATCAGGAGATGGGGCCGTTGAACCGAGCGTTCTCCAATCTCAAGGATGCGTTTGCGTACTTCGGACCCGCCGCGCTGCTGCGGTGGAATCCATCGAAGGGGAAAGGGTGAAGGGCGAATGTTGAATGTTCAATGATGAATGTTGAATTGTCGGCTGAGAGCGAATGGCTGATGGCCGCAGATCAAGAGTGAATAACATAGAGCACGAACGAGGAGCGAATGGTCGAGAACTGATGGCCAGAGCGCGAGGGTCAGCTGGTTTCTCTCGTTTGTTCGGTTGAACAAAACCAACCAGATGAACCAGATCAACGCTGCAACCCATGCGTTCGATGATCGTGGTCGCGATAAGAGACGAAGAATGACCGCTATGTTCAGGGGAGTGAACCACATGCTGACGCTGCTCATGTCTCGGGCCGGCGAGTGCAAGACGGCAAGCCAACCGGAGAGCCAGCCAGGCTCTCCGGTAACCAACCAAGGAGGGGGATATGATGCAGGTATGGACGAGAAAACGGAACATTGGAATGTGGTGTGCCGCAGTTGCGATCGCCGCGGGACTCGGTGTCTGTGGTGCATTGCCGGCTACGGCTGAGGAAGGCACCGGCAATATGGTGTTCTTCAAGGGCGGGTTCATGAATTTGAATCAGGATCGCGGCGGGCAGGTTTTTACGGATACGGCCGGCCTCACCGGCGTCAACGGAGGTAATGCGGGGTGGTATGCCGGCGCCGGCCTCGATCTCGTGATGTCGAAGGATGTCTGGGGAGGGATGGACAAGACCTGGGTGGTCGGTGAGATTGGACTCCAATTCAACAGTATCAACTCAGCCCGAGTGAACAACACCGCCGGAAGCGTGGCTGCCCATACTCTGACCGGCACAACTGCCCTTGATCCGCAGAAAGTCCAGCTCACGATGGTGACGATCGACGTGGCGCCGAAAATCAAGTTCATGGAAGGGAGCGCGTTCAGACCCTGGATCATTCCGATCGGTTTGGATATCCACGTAATCAGCCCCCCTTCGAATCGGACGCAATATCTCGATTTGGGCGTACAGTTCGGCGGAGGGTTTGAATACGCGGTGTGGAAGGCATTCAAAGTCGGAGTCGATGCTCGCTATCACGTGACGGCTCGCCTGACTAACACGAACAACGATTATTTCCAGGTGGGGCCCTATGTCGGAATTTCCTTTTAGGCGAGGAGTCGTATAACCGGAGTAGAGTCGATGACACCGGGTCGGGAATCTGCCGCCCGGTGTCACCGCCGATTGATCGATGTGGCGGTAGCCCGGGAAAATGGTGCGTGCCCATGGATCTAGATTGTGCACCTGACGAGGGGTTCGATGAATGTCGTGGTGTACCTCCCGGCCGACTGCGTCCTGCCGGATTTCACGGCTAAGGAGGTGGTACGGCGGGCTCTCAGCCACACGATCGAGGAAGTCGGAGCCGATCGTTGCCGCCGCGTCACTTTCTCGGACTTGGCGCAGCCTATTGAATTGGCGTTGCGGGTCGTCGGAGAGTCCGTGCGAATTCCAGGGGCCTGGGCCAGCATTGATGGCCCGCCTGTGTCGAGCCTCATGGCCCTGTGAAATCGCCTAGATGGTTATCGACAGAGGCTTGCGGTTCCTGACCCGAAGGCCTTTTGCCGTGGTAAGGTGGCCGACCAACTTGCACCGCAAGGCTGGCGGGTCGAGTGCTGCGAGGCCCCCTGCCAATTTCTCTGCCGGCCATGCGGTTTCATCGACCAAGACAACAGAGCCCCCGTCGTGATTTCTCGTGTGCAGGTATTGGCTGTTCTGGGAGAAATCGATTGGTGCCCGAATCTACGTCGCCCACTCGCCCTGCCGAATAATCCACGCTTGCGTCTTCTTCCTCAAGTCGGTCATGTTGTCCCGATTCACAAACCGGAAAGGACTCTGCTGTGTTCGCGCTTATCTGGATTCATCTGTTGTCGGCTGTCGTCTGGATCGGAGGGATGGTCTTTTTATCCGTCGTGCTGGTGCCGGTGTTACGGCGCGATGGTCTATTCGCTCAACATGCCGCGCTCTTTCGTACAGTGGCGTACCGGTTCCGGGGCCTGGTCTGGGGCGCGATGGGTGTCCTCCTTGGCACCGGCCTCGTACTCGCCGTAGATCGATCGATTCCGATCACCGAGCCTCGGCAGTGGCCCACGGTCTTTGCGGTCAAGATGGGATTGGTCGTCTTCCTGTTCGGCCTGACCCTGCTTCACGATCTCGTGGTCGGCCCGCAGGTGCGGCGAATCATGGGAACGGCAGAGACAGAGCGAACAGCGGCTGACCGACTGTTGGTGCGCTATTCGGTGCTGGTGCCTCGCCTCTCATTGTTGGTGGCGCTGTTCGTGCTGCTGCTGGCCGTGGTCCTCGCACGTTCCTAGGAGCCTGTCTGACATTGACCGTTCTACTGCGGCGAACGATCCGCGACCATCTGCGTCGTTCTCGGCCCCGAAAAATCCTCAATGGATTCCAGCGAATACACCTCCGGTT
>JACQHN010000347.1 GCA_016199015.1 Nitrospira defluvii | reverse complement strand
GAACAGGAGGAAGTCCTTCGTCGCGCCAAAGACGCGGCTGAAGCCGCCAGTCTCGCGAAGTCCCAATTCCTTGCCAACATGAGCCACGAGATTCGGACTCCCATGAACGGCGTCCTCGGCATGACGGAGCTCTTGCTCACAACCACGCTGAACGACAAACAACGTCGCTACGCCGATACCGCGCACACCTCGGGAACGAATCTGTTGCATATCATCAACGATATTCTGGATTTCTCGAAGATCGAAGCCGGCCGGTTGGAGTTGGAGCATATCCCGTTTGATCTCCGCCAGGTTCTCAATGAGACCATCACCCTGTACCACGAGCGTGCCTCGAAGAAGGGGTTGGCGCTGACGGTGACTATCGCACCGGAGACTCCCGGCACATTTCACGGCGACCCCCATCGACTGCGCCAGATCCTGACCAACCTGGTCGGTAACGCGCTCAAGTTCACCGAAACAGGCAGCATTTCAGTCTCCGTGCATCCCGCCGAGGAAGAGCCAGGGAAGGTGCGCATTGAGGTGACGGACACCGGGATCGGCATTCCGCTGAATGCCCAAGAAAGAATCTTCGATTCCTTCTCGCAGGCAGACGGCTCAACGACTAGAAAATACGGCGGCACCGGGCTCAGCCTGGCCATTGTGAAACAGTTGGTCGGTATGATGAGGGCTATCTCGGCCTTCACAGTAGGCCTGGGCAGGGCACGACTTTTTGGTTCACGATCCCCGTGGATGCGGCTGCACCGCACTCCGCGGACCAGGATCAACACACCGTCACAGAGCCGACGCGCTCAGCACAATTACATAAATTGTGACCGGGCAACGGCCGGTATGGACGTAGAAGGAGCACGCACCCATGTATGTCACGACAGCCTGCATCAAAGCCGGCAATTCCTGGTCCCCTTCGACTCTCGCCGAGCTGGATTCTCCGGAAACCCTTCTGGTGCTATTTGGTTCATCCGGCCTCATTGATACGCCGAAGCGCATCAAACAGGTGCTCGACGCCTGCCCTCAGAGTCACGTAATCGGGTGCTCGACAGCCGGAGAAATTCACGGCAGTGAAATCTCGGATGATAGCCTCGTGGTGGCCGCCGTGCGATTTGAAAAGACCTCGGTCCGTACGGCACAGGCCGTCGTGCGCGATCCGCAGGACTCCTACGCCGCCGGAACCGCGATTGCCTCTCAGCTCAAGCGGCCCTCGCTTCGCGCCATTCTGGTGTTGTCTGACGGCCTGCATGTCAACGGCAGCGAACTGGTCAAGGGCCTGAATGACACGCTTGGAGGGGCCGTCGTCATTACCGGCGGTCTGGCCGGCGATGGAACTGACTTCAAGCGGACATGGGTCCTGAAAGACCGCACCCCTCAGAGCGGCTATGTCACCGCGGTCGGCCTCTATGGCGACCACGTTCGGATTGGACACGGCTCCAAAGGGGGATGGGACAAGTTCGGCCCTGAACGGCTGGTCACCAAATCAAGCGGCCATGTCCTCTATGAATTGGATGGACGTCCCGCGCTGCACTTGTACAAAGAGTATCTGAGGGATCGCGCAGCCGGCCTTCCCGCCACAGGCCTTCTGTTCCCCCTCGCGATCCGAACCTCGCCGACTGAGGGAAAAAGTCTGGTCCGCACCATCTTAGCCGTGGACGAAGCCGCCCAATCCATGACGTTCGCCGGGGACATTCCGCAAGGCGTGTACGCGCAGCTCATGCGCGCGAATTTCGATCGATTGATTCAGGGCGCGTCCGATGCCGCCACGCTGACGACAAACGGCCACGGCAACCGGCACCCGGACACTCCCACCCTCTCCATCGCCATCAGTTGTGTGGGACGCCGTTTGGTCCTCGGCGAACGATCGGAAGAAGAAACCGAAGCGACCCTAGAGATTCTCCCGAAAGGCAGCCGCCAGATCGGATTTTACTCCTATGGCGAGATCTCTCCGTACGCGAGCGGCGCGTGCGATCTTCACAATCAAACCATGACGTTGACGACCATTACCGAAGCCTGATTTGTATGCATCCGCTTCTCGCACGACAACTCAAACGCCTGGGGCTGGAAGCCGCCACAGTTCCCCCCTCGCTCGACACCTGGCAACAACTGCTCGCGCGGGTGAACCAGAGCTATATTGAGTCTGGCCAGGGGCATGAACTTCTGGAGCGTTCGATTGCCCTCTCCTCCACTGAGATGCAGGCGCTGAACGAGCAGCTGCGCCGCACCTCTGAGAGCCAACTCACCGAGGAGCGTGACAAACTACACACCGTGCTTCGTTCCATCGGCGACGGCCTCTGTGTCGTGGACCAGAATTGGAACATTCTGTTGCTCAATCCGGAGGGCCAGCGCCTCTGGGCGCGAACCGAAGCGGAGGTTGTCGGCCGCCCGCTGCATGCCATCATTTCATTGTCATCCGGAACGAAACTCACAGAGCCGATCTTTACCCGGATCCTGCTGGAAGAAACCGCGCAGGGGGACACGTTTCGGACCGATGACGGGCTGCTCACTACGGCCGCCGGACGCTCCTTTCCCGTCTCCTACGTGTTGGCCCCAATCGTTCGGGAGAATCGCGTGGCCGGCGCCGTGCTCGTCTTTCGCGATATCACCGACCGGAAACAGACGGAGGAGGTTCGCCGCCACACCGAGAGCCTGTTGCGGCGGCACCAAGCCGCTCTCCTCGACTTGACGCGCAACAGCGTCATCCAAAGTGGCTTGCTGGAACATGCGCTGAAAGAAATTACGCGCACGACCGCCTCGACTCTGTGCGTGAGCCGCGCCAGTGTCTGGCTATTGACCGAGGATCGGCGCCTCTTGCAATGCAAAGACCTCTACGAAGCGTCCACTGACCGACACTCCTCCGGAATTGAATTGCGAGCGACTGCCTATCCCGCTTATTTCCAAGAGTTGCTCTCCGAACGCGTCATCGATGCCTCTGACGCCAGGACCGACCCGCGCACAGCCGAGTTCGCCGACAGCTATCTCATCCCCCAAGGCATCACCGCCATGCTCGACATCCCGATTCGGTTCAAGGGGAGACTCGTGGGCGTGCTCTGCCACGAACATATCGGCCCACCACGGGCCTGGATGCTGGAGGAACAGCAGTTCGGCCACGCCATCGCCTCCCTGGTCTCTCTCGCGCTGGAAGCAGCCGAGCGCCTTCAAGCCGAGCGAGCCCTGCGCAAAAATGAGGGCCGAACGAGACTGATCATCGACACCGCAATCAGCGGGGTCATTGGAATGGACGACAAGGGCACTATCATCGACTGGAACGCCCAGGCCGAACAGATATTCGGATGGAAACGCCATGAAGCGATCGGTCGCGCAATGGTGGACACCATTATTCCTTGTGCCCAGCGCGAGGCTCATCAGCGCGGACTTGAGCGGTTCCTCAAAACCGGTGAGGGCCCGGTACTTAATAAACGGATCGAAGTCACGGCACTGCGCCGTGACGGTACGGAGTTCCCGATCGAGCTGGCCATTACCCCGCTGCGCCTGGAGAATGCCTATACCTTCACGGCATTCGTGGTGGATATTACGGAACGGAAGCGGGCAGAGGAAGCGCTCCGCACGAGTGAAGAACGTTTGGCGATGACGGTGCAAGGCTCGCACATTGGTATCTGGGACTGGAACCTCACCACCAACTCGGTCTACCTTTCTCCCCAATGGAAGAGTCAGCTCGGCTATGACGACTCGACTCTGGCTAACAATTTCCGAGAATGGGAGTCGCGCGTCCACGCAGATGATCAGCGACCTGTCCATGAGGTCGTACAATCCTGCCTCAATGGCACTCGACATCAGTTTGAAATCGAACACCGCCTGCGACATCGTGACGGGTCCTACCGGTGGATCTTGTCCCGGGGCAGTATTCTTCGAGATGCCTACGGCGTGGCGTCACGCATGGTCGGTATCCACATCGATACCACCGATCGGAAACGCACCGAGGAAGAACTCCGAGCGGCGAAAGAAGCGGCCGAAGCCGCCAGCAAATCCAAGAGCGAGTTTCTGGCGAATATGAGTCATGAGATTCGCACTCCCATGAACGGTGTCCTGGGAACGACCGAGTTGCTGCTCAACAGCGAGCTCACAGACAAGCAGCGGCATCTCGCCTCGACCGTGCACCGTTCGGGACGAACGCTTCTCGCGATCATCAACGACATTCTGGACTTTTCGAAGATCGAAGCGGGCAAACTGGAGTTGGAATCGGTCGGTTTCGATCTGTCGCACGTGCTGTCGGAATCGCTTGAGCTGTTCGTTGAAGCGGCGCGACGGAAACAGCTTCAGCTCACCCAGCACATAGGCGAGGGCGTTCCGCTCTACCTCAAGGGTGACCCGGTCCGGTTCCGGCAGATCCTCATGAATCTTCTGAGCAATGCGATTAAGTTTACCGAGACGGGCACAGTCTCATTGACCACCGAGGTGGTGGAAAGCACGACCAGCCAGGTCCTATTACGGCTCGCCGTGACCGACAGCGGCATCGGCATTGCGGCGGCAGCCACATCACGCATCTTCGACGCCTTTTCACAAGCCGATGGCTCAACCACTCGACGATACGGCGGCACCGGTTTGGGCCTCTCGATTGCCAAACAGTTGGTCGCGCTCATGGGCGGAACCATTACGGTGGACAGCATCCCGGGGAGCGGCTCGACCTTCTCCTTTACGGCCTGGCTTGAGCGCCAACCGCTTGGGGCCGCATTACCAACAGGAATCATGCCTTGCGCGCAGTTGCCCGCGCCCTCTCTCGCATTCGAACCGGCCGTGGGGGCTCCTCGCTCGCCCTCATCCTCTATGATGGCTGATGGGACTCCCCTGAAACCAGCCGGACGAATCCTGCTGGCCGAAGACAGCCCCGTCAATCAAGAGGTTGCTGTCGGCATGTTGAAATTACTCGGGTATGAGGTCGATGTGGCAGAGAATGGCCGGCAAGCCTTGGTGGCCGCCGACAGCGAGAATATCGATATGATTTTGATGGACTGCCAAATGCCTGAAATGGATGGGCTCGAAGCCACGCGCCTGATTCGAAATCGTGAAGCGTCGCGCGTGAAACGTGAAGCGTCCGACGAACGACGAGATACCAACGACGAGATACGTCGAACGCATCGCGTGCCCATCATCGCCTTAACCGCGCACGCCATGCAGGGAGATCGGGATCAATGCCTCGCGGCCGGCATGGATGATTATCTGACCAAACCCTATTCCCAGATGCAGCTGCGAGAAATGGTGCTCAAATGGCTGCCCAAGAAGACCCCGGGGAGTTCCACGCCAATTCCTGGCTCAGCCTCTCCCGAGTCAGCCTCGATGGCTGATTCATCCCGCTTGACGACTGAACCGATGGTGGAGGCACTGACGGTGCCTCCCGGGGTAAACCTGAAGGCCCTGGCCGATATCCGGGCATTGCAACGCCCAAATCGGCCGAATGTGCTGGCGTCCATCCTTCGGAAGTACCTCGACCATTCGCGGGACAGTGTGGATGCCCTCGGCGACGCCATTCGCGCGAACGATCCGGCGGCG
>JACQHN010000334.1 GCA_016199015.1 Nitrospira defluvii | reverse complement strand
CGGCGTCAGAATAGCCCGCAGGATGCGCAAAAAGGCCGTCCCGCAAGGCCGCAGCGAGGTCCGCGACGCGAAGAATAATGAGCGTCACGTTTGCGGACGCCGGTGAGCCGGCAGTGTCTTGGAGGCGAATCCGTACTCTGTACCGTACGTTGAGCCTCTGAGCGATGCGAGAACGCCGCTGGCGGACTTTTTCCGCATCCTGCTAAGGATGGCTCACGAAACCAAGGAGAATAAAGGACGCCGCCATGTGTTCCACAAAGTGGGTTAGACAGGGGCTCTGTTCGTTTGTGGCCGCGACCTGCCTGTGGTGTGTGACGACGGGGGGGGGCGGTCTGGGCGGAGTTACCTGCGGCGTTTCAGCTTGGCGTCAAGTGGACGACCGAACACAAGGTGAAGAGCCTGGTGGGTCCATCGGTGCAGGTCGATGAACAGGGGCAGGTCTCATTGGCCTGGATGGAAGAGGATAAGGATGTGCGGTCAGTCCTGTATGCCCGCAGTACCGCGCCGGGTGGCCCGATGGGATCGCCGGTTCGAGTCAATCGCCCTGAAGACGTGCCCTATTGGAGACAGGAAGCGCCGGCGCTGGTGGTGTACGGGGACGAGGTGTTTGTCACCTGGGGGTTGACGCATCCGAAGTCCACCCCGGAGCAGCCCCTCGCGACGGAGTTGCGTTTGAGCCGATCAACAGACGGTGGCCGGACGTTTCAGCCGTCGGTGCTGGTGAATGATGATCCGGCGGTCATTCAACATACCTTCGACGCGTTGCATCGCGACTCGGATGGCCGGCTGCATCTCTCCTGGATCGACAAACGTGAAGGGAAGAAAGAGCACGGCACCTATGCGGCACGCTCGCTGGACCGCGGTCAAACGGTGACGAAAAACATCCAAGTCGATGAGGGCACCTGTGTCTGCTGCCGAACGGCAGTCACCAGCGGTCCCGACGGCATGGTCTACGTCGCCTGGCGGAAAGTTTTCGAGGGTAACATCCGCGAAACGGTGGTGGCCTGTTCGATCGATCACGGCGATACGTTCGAGGCGCCTGTCATCGTCGGGCACGATCAATGGGTCTTCCCGGCCTGTCCCCATCGTCCGGCGTCCATGGGAGTGGATCGGGAGGGTCGGTTGTATGTCGTGTGGTACACGGAAGGGACAGACGAAACTCCCGCCGTCTACATCGCCTCTTCCGACGATCGCGGGCGTACCTTTTCGGAAAAGCGAAAACTGAACGTCGCCAAAAACACGTTTCCCGACCATCCTCAGATCGCGGTCGATCCGGAGGGACGGATCGTGGTGGTGTGGGAGGAGCAGGCGCCGGTGAAGCGAGACGTGGTGATGAGTCTCTCGACGGATCGCGGGGAGACATTTACGGCGCCGCAAAAAGTGAACGAGAAAAAAAGCCAGGCCCCGGTGGTGGCGGTGAATAGTCAGGGCCTGTTTGCCTTGGCCTGGATGGAGCATGGCATGCCGAGCCATAAGCTCGTGGTGCAGACGTTGCAAGTGCCGTCGGTGAAGGCGACGGTTGAACCGGCACGGTAATCGGGCAGGCCTGTGGTTGGAATGATGATGCGAGCGGGATTGCTGAAGGGCCTGATGTTGGCCGTTGTGTTCGGCGCAACGGCTGGTCCTGTATGGGCGGAAGATCCCTTCGCCACGTTGAAAATCGCGCGAGTCGCGCCGGGAACCATCGCTGCGGCCTTCGAGTTGCAGTCATTGGATGGCCGGTCGGTTCAACTCGCGGATTTGAAGGGGAAGGTCGTCGTGGTGAATTTCTGGGCCACCTGGTGCGGGCCCTGCAAAGAAGAAATGCCGGCATTCGAACGGCTGCGACAGCAGCTGGACCCCGAACGCTTTGCCTTGCTCACGATTACGACCGACTTACAACGGGACGGTATCAAGCATTTCTTGGCAAACCTGCATGTACAACTCCCGGTATTGTTCGACGAAAATCAGGACGTGTCGCAGGCCTATCTGGTGCGCGCGTTACCGACCACGGTGCTCATCGATCGGCAGGGGCAGTTAGTCGGGCGGGCCGTCGGGCCGCGTGAGTGGGATGCTCCGCAGACCGTTCATCTGTTGCAGGGCATGATGCAATGAGCCGCAACAAGAAACCATTCGTCGGCCTCGCGGCCCTGCTGGCAGGGGCCTACCTCGTTCTGGCCGTCTTGGCCGTGGCCTGTGCGATCGACCATGTCGAGCCGCGGCCGTCGAACCATCACCATGGCAGCACGGTTTCTCACTCCAGTTTCTGTGCCTGGGCCTGCCAGGCCAATCCCACGTCGGATGCCGGGCCTTCCGCTCTTGTGCTTCACCCGTTTCTTGTGGTCGCGCTCTTCGTCGAGAGCAGCCATGCCGTTATCGCGGGCGGAGGTGGATTCTACGCCGCCTCTCGCGCGCCTCCCGTTCAGTCGTAATTCCATTTCATATCGCTAGTTGTGCTAGCAGCTCTTCTCGTCCGTCCAGACAGGGGCGGGAAGGGTATGTCTTTGCTGTCGTGTGCACGGTTGTGCCAGGAGGACATGTATGTGGGCCCGTCAGTATTTATCTCGGTTTCAATTCATTCTGCTTTTTACCCTGGTCTTGGCAGTGCCCTTTACCGCATCCCGCGCGCTTGCGCAGGAGGAACCGGCGGCCGGCGCGGTCGTTGAGAAAAGCGCGCGGGAGCGCGACTTGAGGGATCAGCTGCAAAAAATCCTGCATGAGCTGGAAGATCTCCAACAGGCTCCGGCGGCGGGCGCGACCGGTGGTGCGGCGGCGGAGCCGGTACAACCGTCGGTGGTGAAGGAATCGATCGAGCCGACCCTGGCGGAGCCGATCCCGCAATATGAACTGTCCGATGTGAGCATCGTGAGCAACCGCGTGCAGCGACGGCCGGAAGGCCTCTCGCTCTCGGCGACCGAGCAGTCGGAAACCGAGTCTCAACCGACCAGGACGATGAAGGAATCGATGGAGTCGTTGCCTGGTGTCGTGTTGCGTCAGGCGAACGGGCCGCGTGACTTCAGCATGATGATCCGCGGACAGGGCGCCAAGACCACCTTTGCGGTTCGGGACATCAAGATGTACGAGGATGGATTCGTCCAAACGCAATCCGACGGGTTGTCGCGCTTGGATATCCACGATCCCTGGTTCATGCGGAGTGTGGAAGTCACGCGAGGCGCCTCGTCGTCGCTGTACGACAACTACGCGCTCGGCGGCATGGTGCATTTCCGCACGCGGCGCGGCAGCGACATCAACGGAGTCGAAACGTTCCTCAGCGGAGGGTCCTTCGGGTACCACAAGGAAGGCATCGCCGTCGGACAGCAATTTGAGAATCTCGACGCCTCGCTGTTCGTCAGCAATGTGGGCGAAGACGGATTTATCAGGCACAGCAACTACAGTACACAAACCATCAACTTGAATCTGCGGTTCAGGATCGACGACAAGCAAAATTTCTACTTTAAGGCCATCACGAACTGGCTGGACGCAAAGGTGCCGACTCGGTTGACGCAGGCGCAGTTCACTGCCGATCACCGGCAAGCCGGCGGCACAGGAACGTGTACCTCCACTTCCTGCAGCGATTCCGAACGATTAGCGCAACGGCGGCTTGATCGGCGCACCATTGTGGGCGGCATCTACGAGCGGCAAATCAACGCCAATACGGTCCTGACGATTGAAGCAGACTACGACGTCAAGGATATCAACCAGACCTTCTCCCAAATCAGCGACAACGTGAATCCGAACTTTAAGCATTATGCTGACCTGCGCCACGATGGACGCCTCTTCGATATGCCATTGCGGAGTTATGTCGGTTTCTTTCTCAGCAATATGGAGCAGGAGGCGCAGACGTTTCAGAACCTCGCCGATGGCTATGGTACCCGAGGGACCCTCATCCAAAATTCACGTGGCACCATCAGAAACGTCGGGGGCCGGTTCCGCGAGGAGCTGGAATTTCTTCCGAAAGTGACGCTCGCCGCAGGATTGGGCTTTGAGCAATCAATGCTGAGCGTGCAATCGATCGCCTATACCGGTGGAGCGAATCCGTCCCCTGCGAGCGCCAATCGCACGTTCACGAACTGGGCGCCGGAAATGTCGCTCAGCTGGAAACCGACTGAGGCCCATAGGCATTGGGTTCGAGCCTCAACGGGGTATGGAATTCCTGGCTTCGGCAATCTGCTGAGAAATCCCGTCACAGGTCAGCCGGGTACGAACTTCGATCTGAAGCCGCAAAAGAATCTCAATTTTGAACTCGGAACAGAGTCCAAGCTGACCCAGACCTTGATGGTTCAGCTCGTGGGGTTCTGGACGTTCTTTAAGGATGAGTTGATCGCGCAAGCGGTATCAGGCACGAACACGGCGACGGTGAATGCCGACTCGTCTCAATATCGAGGCATTGAGGCTTTTTACGATTGGCGACCAATGACAGGCCTGCGATTCTCCGGGGCCTACACGCACATTGAGGCGAAGTACATTAATTTTGCCGACCGGCTCAATACTGCGGCCGGATTCTTGGTCCGGGACGGAAAAAATGTGCCCAATGTGCCGACCGATGTGTTGAACACCAAGGTGGCCTATGACCATGCGGCGACCGGATGGGGCGGCTGGGTCGAAGGCAGTTATTACAATAGCTACTTCCTGAACAACAGCAACACATTTAGCATCCCCTCCTATGTGGTCGCGAATGTGAATATTCACAAGAACTTTGAGCTGAAAAACTCCTGGTTCAGGTTTGCCAAGTTCTATCTGGAGCTCGACAATATTGCCGACAAGAAATATGCCGCATCCGGCCAAGTGATCGGGGGCGAAACAGCCGGTGCTGCCGCTGGTCAACAGGCGTTTTTCGCCGGCTATGGCCGGGCGATCTACGGCGGTGTGACCTTTGGGTTGTTCTAGATAGTCGGCGCGAGCGGCACCACACTCGTGGTCCGCTCGCGTATTCACTCAATCAGGAGGTTGCCATGAACAAGCAACTACTGCGAGTCGGTGAAGCGGCGGATGTGTTGGCGGTGAGCCGCTGGACGATCTATCGATGGGTCGAAGAAGGGCGACTGGAGGGAACCAAGATCGGACGCGGGAGCCTCAGAGTGTTTCGGGCGTCGTTGGACAGGCTCGTGCAGAACAACAAGATGCAGGAAGCCAACCTCACCGTATGACCGGTGCGCTGAAAAGCTCGCAACGTACCGGGGCCGAGTTCGGTGCGCCTGCTGTGAACAGGAGTGAGGGACTATGAGACTCATCACGCTTCTTCCGGTCCTCCTGCTATCCGGCTGTGCGAGCGGCTCCGGCAGCGCCTCGTCCTCCGGGACGTCGCATGCGACCGAACCGACGACGGCAGGGAACTATGCATTTTTCAACGGCCGCTGGTTTGACGGGCAGGGATTTCAGGCGGCCACCTGGTATTCAACGCAGGGACGTCTGACGCGCACCCCGCCGCAAGGGCGAGTCGAGACGATGGATCTCTCCGGCCTGTTCGTCGTCCCGCCGTTCGGGGAAGCGCACAATCATAATGTGGAAGGTCCGTGGAATGTTCAGGCGGTAGCAGAGCGGTATCTCAAGGACGGGGTGTTCTATGTGAAGAATCCGAACAACGTCCGGGACTTCGCCCTGCAGAGCCGCAGCGCGGTGAATCAACCGGCGAGCATCGACGTGACCTTTGCGCATGCCGGACTGACGGGGCGTGGCGGCCATCCCATTGCGCTGTACGAGGATGTGTTGCGGGTCAGCCGGTATGAGCAGGCGCTCGGACCGATCGAGCGGGGATGGTTTGAGAACCGGGCGTACATCGTGATCGAAACCGACGCGGACGTGGATGCGAAATGGCCG
>JACQHN010000333.1 GCA_016199015.1 Nitrospira defluvii | reverse complement strand
GACATGATGCGGTCGTGGTCAATCTCTTGAACAAGCGCGGGCTTTATCAGCAGGTGCCAGGAAACGGCGCCATGTGGGTGTCGCGGTCGGAAGAAGAGGTCATGGACCGAACCGGAGAAGTCTTCCCAAACTGCTTCGTCATCGGGTTGGCGGTCGCGGCGGTGTTCGGCACACCGCGGATGGGTCCGGCCTTCGGTTCCATGCTGCTTTCGGGCCGCTACGGAGCAGAGTTGATTCAGAAGAAGTTGAAACAGGAGTAGAGCAGGACCACATGGCGTATGGCATGTAGCGAATGGCAGAAGATCCAATTCACCTCTCCGTTGTTTGCTATACGCCGTAAGCCATAACCCATCAGCTCTTCAGTCATTATGGATGTACAAGATTTTTTGATCCAGGGCGACGGCAACGAAGAAGACAAGCGCGAAGCCTGGCAACTCTTTCAGCAAGCCTACGAGCAACAAATGAAAGGCCAGATGGAGGAGGCGGTTAACCTTTATAAGCTTTCTCTGGCGACGCACCAGACAGCCGAGGCCTATACCTTTCTCGGATGGACCTACAGTTTCATGGGCAAGCTGGACGAGGCGATCGACGAGTGCCATAAGGCTATCTCATGCGATCCAGACTTCGGCAATCCCTACAACGACATCGGCGCCTACCTGATCGAAAAGGGCGATTTGGACGAAGCCATTCCCTGGTTTCAAAAGGCCATGCAGGCCAGACGGTATGAAAGTCCCGCCTTTCCCCATCTGAACCTAGGCCGCGTCTACGAACGCCAAGGCAAGTGGAGCGAGGCCATCGACTGTTACAAACAGGCCCTCGCGCTCAACCCCGATTACGCCTTGGCGAAGAAAGCCCTGGGGCGTCTCATCAGCTCGCTGAATTAGGAACGACTCTCCTATGAGCACCACCATCTTAGTGGCTGTCACCGACATTTTCTTTTACACCAAGGTGCGCGACGCCCTACGTCCACAGGGCTACACGTTGGAGCGAATCCGCAACCAGGATGAGGTTCTAGAAAAAGCCTCCTCCGTGGCCCCGGCTGCCATGATCATCAACATGAACGACTTGGGAGTGGATGCCTTCAAAGCCCTGGAAGCCCTCCAAGCCGACCCCGCTCTGCGCTCGTTCCCCATCCTCGCCTTTGCCAATCACGAAGAAGTGGACACATGGAGACGCGCGACGGAGCTCGGGGTGACGAAGGTGGTATCCCGGAACGAGTTTTCATCGCGCACCAAAGACCTGGTTGAAGAACTTATTCACCATCAGCCGTCCGCACAACCGTGAGGGCTGAGCACCATAAGAGAGTACGCATCACAGCATGAAACAATCTCTACTCCACAACCAGCATCTGCAGTTCGGCGCCACGTTTGAAGATGTTGCCGGCTCGTCGGTTCCGGCTCACTACGGTCATGTCGCGGCGGAACATGCGGCCGTCCGCCGAGCCGCCGGGCTCTCCGACCTGTCTCACCGGGGAAAATTTCGGGTGACCGGTGATGATCGCATCAAGTGGCTGCAGAGCATCATCAGCAACGACATCCTGCCGCTCCAAGCAGGACAGGGTCGCTACTCCAGCTTCCTCACCCACAAGGGGAAAATGCTCGGCTACTTCCGGGTCTATATCCAAACCGATGCCGTGTGGATTGAAGATGTGGGCGAGGTGGGTGACGCCACGTTTCAGGCGTTGCGAAAGTTTCTCCTCTACGGCACCAAGGCCAAGATGGAAAATTGCGCCGAGAGTTGGGGCCTGCTGCTGGTGAGCGGACCGAAATCAGCTGAGGTGGTCACAGCAGCGTTCGGCATCGATGTCCGTTCTCTTGACCTCTTGCATACCATCTCCGCCACTATCGGCGGGCATCCGGCGCTGATCATCCACACTGAAGAAACAGGCGAACAGGATTTTGAAGTACTGGTACCAGTCGAAGGCGTCGCGCCCGCCTGGGAGCAGCTGATGACGGCCGGCGCCCCCTTCGGCATGAAGCCCGTCGGCGCACAGGCACGGGAAGCGTTGCGGATCGAAGCCGGTTTGCCGAAGGCAGGTCCAGACCTCAATGAGGAGATCGTGCCACCGGAAGCTAATTTGGAAGGGAAAGCCTTCAGCCTCTCGAAGGGCTGTTACCCAGGACAGGAAGTGGTGGCTCGGATGGATACCTACGGCAATGTCCGCCGGCATCTGGTCGGATTGATCCTCCAGGACAAGACGGTCCCGCCCAAAGGATCGAAACTGTTCAGTGGGGATCGGGAAGTGGGATGGATCAGCAGCGCCGCCTTTTCGCCCCAACAGAATGCCGTGCTGGCGTTCGGCTTTCCGCTGCGAGACTTCTCAGCGCCGGATACGGCGTTGACAGTGGAGGTGGCAGGGACGCGCCATCCAGCAACCGTCCACGCCCTCCCATTCTATACACGCAACGCGTAGAGTCTTGCCCTCGAATCCAGCATATAGAAATGTTCAATGCGCAATTCTCAATGTTCAATTGAACATTCAACAGTAAAAATTGAACATTTCATGAGGGCGACGAACTGCTGGCAGAGCGAGGCTTTGGACAGCAGCGCCAGCAATAGGAATCCGAGCTGGGCGCTCATAGGCCCCCGATGCCGGCATTCTCAAGCCAGCACCGAGAGCCTTGGATGTGGATGGGATTTACTTTTCAGGATTTCGCACGGCTGACACCGCTGACGCGAATCCCAGCAAGCTCTTCCGTTCTTCGTCGTCCAATGCGAGCAGCAGATGCGTCTCTTCGGCATGCATAAGCCGGAGACTCAAGAACGGCTCCTCACGGCGCTTTTCACGATTGTCCCACATCGCATCAATGACCTGAACCTTGTCCAACTGCCCCACGGACACGACATCGTACCGGAAATACGAATCTCCGATGACGATATCGAAGATCACGTTCCCGGCAGTCAAGAGCACCAAGTTGAACCGTCCTTGGTCTTCATACCCTTCGGGCAGAAATTTATTGATATGGCATCGCACCACCTTGCGATCGCCGAGGGCCGCCCGAAACTTGAGTTGTAGCGCATCATAATCGATCTGGAGCGCCTTCTCGTCCTGATTCGTGGCGGCTGCTGCCGCATTCCTGGCTTGCTCGAATATCTCATCTGCTGACAATAACCCTGCCATAGTTTCTTACTCCTTCGTTACAAGACTACCCGATGTCTGTTGTATATCCTGCGTATCTCACCAGCGGCTAGAGGCCGCGTGCGGCACGCCTGGCACGAACCGCCCGGGCGACTCCGACCATCGCAATCCCGGCCCAGGCGAATTCCAGCAGGACGAACCCCACCCGTCGATCTTCTATGGCGACGATTCCCAAGAGCAGCGAACCGATGATGTTCAGCGCCAGGTATCCCGCGTCCAATTCACGCCAGGTTCCGGCCTGAATGAGACCATAGGCGATGAGCACCATCAACGCTCCGACCACCGAAATAACCTGCATCGCCATGGTGCGCTCGGTCCTGGACTATGCGAGAGAACGCGGTACGGTACCTGGCCGCTTGTCACGATTGCAAGCGGAATTTCCCTCTCGCAAGCGTCAGGTGAGCGTGAGACCGTGGCTGGTGCCGCAGCGTAACGCCACTCCCTGAGCAGCGCCCCGAGTGTCCGGACGTCGACACAGCGCGGCTGGGCCACATTGCATTTGCGGGTCGATCTCCGGCATACTTTGCCACAATCAAGGGGAGGCACCGATGAGCGGACAGAACTGTTTGATCGAAGGATGTCAGGCGAGAGTGTATGCGCCGGCCGGAACCCAATCTGTCTGCAAGGACCACTTTCTCGGCTTCCTTACGTGGCGGCGTCGACGAGGACCACAGATGTTCCGTAGATACGCGGGCATGGCCATGGAAGAACGCGACCAGATCGCCACTGAGTGGCGCCAGACCTTGGGCACTAAGGACCTGCCTCACCCCATTCCCGGACTGTAACACCGATTCGCCCCCTCAGCTGCTAACCCTGTACCAGGCCGGCTGCTCGGCTGGTCTCGTCGTCTACCGATCGACCACGTCCCACTGTTCACGGCGTTTCCCCGCTGGCTCTGCTCCGTCGCTTGCATGAAGAAGGCTTCCCTCCAACGCCGTTGTGAACAATTGGGCGGTATGGCAATGAAGCTCCCCGCAGCAAGCTGCGGGGTATCACAGAACTCAATTTCGAAGACTTCCCGGAAGCAGAGGCGAACCCCGTAGCAAGCTACGGGGAATGTTCAAGTTCACGTAGGCATTCCGAAGACCTTCCTCACGTTGTCTTCTCCTTGCTCATGCAACAGAAGCCGCCTCCAGCGAACCCTCCCAGGGCATTGCCCTACGAGATACGCTATCTATCTCAAGTCACCTGTCAGAGATCAGGAATCCAAAGGGTCGCGACAAAGAACAAGGAGGTATGATGCGCAAGTAGCCCGCATATTCATGACGGTTCGTCGCGAAATTGCGGAGTCGCAACGCGAGACGGGCGCGCGGAGCCG
>JACQHN010000332.1 GCA_016199015.1 Nitrospira defluvii | reverse complement strand
TGGAAGTTGGCCGGCAGCGGTGCAGTGCTGCTTGTTCTCATCAGTCTCCTGATTCCCACGCCAATCCGCGATCGTGTGGTTCTTGAGCATCAACAGAATCCCGCTACCTATGCTCGTTGGCAGATGTGGCAGGGTGCGGTCAGGCAAATGATCGATTCTCCATTCGGAATCGGGCTGGGACTCTATCAGTATACGTATCCCCACTATGCCTTTCCCGTGGAGGGGGAGATTGCCCGGTACGGCACAGTTTCCCAGACCCCGCACAACGACTACCTTCAAATGGGCGTCGAGATGGGACTGGGGGCGATCCTTGTATTTACGACGGGGATCTTCATGATAGTTCGGGAGCTCATGAAGGTGCTTCAGGGGCGGCTGTTTCGCTGGCAGAGGAGCCTGATAGTCGGGGTGAGTGGAGGGGGAGTCGCACTGCTGGTCCATGCCGCACTCGATTCGAGTCTGCGCGAGTCGGCTATCGCGATCCTGCTCATGCTCTGTGGGGGATTGATTGTATCGGCCGGACGGCTGAGCAGGAACGAAGCAGGTCTTGTCTGTGTCGTACCGATTCGTTCACGAATGGTGTGGGGGCTGGGTGCGGCGACTGTGCTCTTGCTGATCGGCATAGAAGTGATTCGGTTTGGACTCGCCTGGACGACATTTGAGTCTGCTTCTCGTCATGCTATGGCAGGAGAAACGGTTGCGGCGATCAACGGATTGAAGGATGCGATTGCCTTGGACCCTGGGAAAGCGCTGTACCATCATGGTCTCGGCTCAGTCTATGCCAGGGCATTTGAGACCACAGGCGAGAAACAGGCCTTCCAGAATGCATACGCAGAGTATAAGGAAGCCATCGACCTGAACCCGCTGGACAGTCGGTTGTTAGGGTTGTTGGGCCAACTCTACGTTTCGGCGGCACAGGCTCCGCAGTCTTCTGGTGTCACGACTGAGCAACGAAGAGTATGGCTGCGTGCCGCGTTGCCGGTCTATGAGCACGCCATCCAATTGGCGCCGTTTTCCGCGATGTACCGATACGAGCAAGCGCGACTCTACTGGTTACTTGGAAAACGGGGCGAGGCCGAGCGGCGTGCGAAAGAGGCAGAATCTTTAGAACCGAATTTTCTTCCTGCCCGGGTGCTGTTGGCCCGCTTGTGGGTTGATGAGGGCCAAGTGGATGGAGCGAAGGACCAGCTTCGTGAAATTCAGGAACGTCAAGCCCGGTATAAGCCGTGGCAAAAGAATAGTCTCGACCATGCATTTTTAAATGTCGACGTAGATCCCCTTCGGCTGGCTGTTGGAGAAATGGAGTCAGCCGGATGAAGCTTGCCGGATCCATTTCGACAGTGAAGCGAGGAGTGACCCATGCCCTGTTTGGGTTGACCCTCTTGGCCGGCGCATCAGGCCTGCTCCGCCTTCTGGATCACGAGCGGAATACAGTCGCGCGGGCCGAACAGCTGGCATATCTCCCCAAGGGGGAATATTTGAGGTTGGCGGCTCTCGGTTACCGGCAAGTGGTGGCGGATCTGATTTGGCTACAGGCGGTCCAGCACATCGGAGCCAAACGTGATACTCAGCTTGGCTACCGGTGGACCTACCATGCCGTCGATGTGCTGACGGACTTGGATCCCACGTTTGTAGCTCCCTATCAGGCGACCGGCATCTTCCTTGGGGTTCTGGTCGGTCGCCACGAGGAAGGACTCGCCATTTTAAGCAAAGGCATACGACGCAACCCGACAATTTGGCAGCTGCCGTTTTTGGCTGGATATATTTCGTACTATGAACTTTGCAATCCGGTTGCGGGAGCACAATATCTCCAGATTGCAGCGCAGGTTTCTGGTGCTCCAGCCTATCTTTCCCGGTTGGCTGCTCGTATGACGGTTGAGAGCGGTGATCCCACAGCGGCGCTCGAGTTTCTGGACCGCTTCTCTCGCACCGTCACTGACGAACGGGTTCGTGAAGCCCTCATGCAACGGATGAAGGAAATTGTTCAGGAAAAGGATCTGCACTTCCTGGAAGACAGTATTCGCCGGTATCAGGCTAAGTACGGGCGGGCTCCCGTGAAGCTTGAAGACCTGATGTTGCACGGAGTGGTTCAGCAACTGCCAGTGGACCCCTTAGGCGGGCAGTACCAGATTGACTCTCTGACCGGAGCCGTCAGCTCGTCATCAAAGCGTGAACGGCTTCGCATCCATGAAAAGGTGGCTTGTCATGTTGGCGGAGGAGATTCCCGCCCACAGACATGGTCCAATCCGTTGCCTGTCTTGCAGTGATCAGGGAGGAGTGCCGTGGACGATATTGTCATTGAAGATTTGACCAAATCGTATGCCTCAGGCTGGCCGGGGCGGCCGCCATTTGTGGCGCTTGATGGGCTGTATTTGACAGTAGGACGGGGAGAAATTTTCGGGTTTCTTGGTCCGAACGGAGCCGGAAAGACGACCACACTGAAAATTCTTCTGGGGCTCGTCCGCGCGACCGGCGGCAGGGCATTGTTGTTAGGGCAGCCTGCGGGGGATGTGGAGACTCGCCGCCGGATTGGATTTTTGCCGGAGTCGCCCTATTTTTACGACTATCTCACCGCCGAAGAGTTTCTCGGCTTCTACGGTCAACTCGCCGGATTGGGGCATGTGGCCATCGCTCAACGGGTGACCGATCTACTGAGTCTGGTCGGCCTCGCCGACGCACGAGATCGACAATTGCGGAAGTTCTCGAAGGGCATGTTGCAGCGTATTGGACTGGCTCAAGCGCTGATTCACGACCCGGAACTCGTGATCCTCGATGAGCCAATGACCGGGTTAGACCCTGTCGGGAGAAAGCAGGTGCGTGACCTGATTCTCAGCCTGCGCGATAGAGGGAAAACCATCTTTTTCAGCACGCACATTTTGCATGATGTTGAAATGATCTGCGATCGTGTGGGCATTGTCATAAAAGGCCGTCTGCTCGCCAGTGGGCGAGTCGACGAGCTAGTCCGGCAAGATCATACGCAGTCTGTCGAGATCGTGTGCCAACACATCAAGGCAGAAGGGAATGCGTTCATTCACTCACTTGCCACACGCGTGCTGCAGCAAGGCCAGCAATGCCTGATCGTATTGCCCAGTCCGGATGCGGTGGATGCCATGGTCGGCGAGATCCGTCGGCAAGGAGGGGGGCTCTTATCGGTGACGCCCCATAAGGCGTCGCTGGAAGACCTGTTTTTTCAGGAGGCTGCACCTGAAGCCTCACGCGTTCAGGCAGATAGTCTCACTGGGAGGGCGTTCTGACATGGGTGCGATCGGGGTCATCGCGTTGAATGCATTCCGTGAAAGCCTCAGAGATAAAATTCTTTACAATTTGGTCTTGTTCGCGGGTTTGCTCATCGGGCTCTCGGTATTGCTTGCAGATCTCACCATCACCGAACATCACAAGATGATTGCCGATATGGGATTGGCGGCGATCAACCTCATCGGCGTCATCATTGCGATCTTCATCGGCATCAGTCTGGTGAACAAGGAAATCGAGCGGCGCACGATCTACACGATTATGGCCAGACCGATTAGCCGTACGTTCTTCATCCTTGGAAAATACTGTGGGCTGGTGTTGACGTTGTTCGTGAATCTCTCGATTATGCTGGCCGTATTTCTAGTCACCCTGTGGCTCTATCATGTGCCGATCGCGCTGTCCCTCTTTCAGGCGGTGCAGCTGATCTTTGTCGAGATCCTCGTAGTCACGGCGATCGCATTGTTCTTCTCGACGTTCAGCTCCTCGACGCTCAGTGCCATTCTCACGTTAGGCATCTACGTGATCGGGCATCTCACGGCAGATTTGAGAAGCATAGCAGCGAACAGCGAGAGTGGGGTCATGAAGACCATGGTGGACGTGTTGTATTACCTCTGTCCGAACTTGGAGATGCTCAATATCAAGGGGCAGGCTGCCGTGGGAATACTCGTGGCGCCGGAGTACCTGATGCTCGCCTCTCTCTATGGAATGGTCTATGCCGGAGTGCTTCTCAGTGGAGCCTGCCTCGTGTTTCAGCAGCGAGATTTTTGACGAGGTGCCCCCCACCGTGTCCATTTCACGCTGTCGGAATGTGACACTCCATGTCGGCGATGCTTCGCGAAATCATGTCAGATACCGCTCCGTAGGTCCAGCTGGGGTTGCTCGAAGCTGAAAGCTAGAAAATGTTGTCACAGCAATACGGCCTCTCTCCTCTCATGGTGCTCACCAGTATGTCCACCCACTGGAATTTGATCCAACAATTGACCAAGCGGGAGATTGTGAGCCGGTATCGCGGCTCTCTGCTCGGAGTCCTGTGGGCATTCCTACACCCAATGGTCATGCTGACCGTCTATACGCTGGTCTTCAGGGGCGCTTTTGGAATGCGCTGGGGGAGAGAGGGGGAGAGCGCGCTCGATTTCGGCCTGCTACTCTTTTCCGGTCTGATCGTGCATGCCTTGTTTGCCGAAAGTGTTCAGCGTGCGCCGTCACTCATTGTGAATCACAGCAACTATGTCAAGAAGGTGGTCTTCCCGCTGGAGATCCTGGCGTGGACTTCGGTGGGCACGGCTCTCTTTCACGCAGCCATCAGTGCGCTGGTGCTCATCCTATTTTATGGTCTACTACATCATTCTCTCCATTGGACAATGCTGGTCTTGCCGTTGTTACTGATACCTCTGGCCTTCGTCACTATAGGCGTCTCTTGGTTTCTTGCCTCCGCCGGTGTGTTTGTACGAGACGTTGCTCAGGCGAGTGGGCCGGTCATGACCGTTATGTTGTTTCTCTCGCCCGTCTTGTATCCAGCCTCGGCATTTCCTGAGTCCTATCGAGCCTTGCTGTACGCAAACCCTCTCACCTTTCTCATCACTCAAGCTCAAGATATCCTCATTTGGGGAAAGGCCCCGGCCTGGGTCGGGATCGGAGTCTATTGTGTGTGCAGTTACCTTGTCGCGTGGCTTGGATTGCTCTGGTTCCAGAAGACACGGAAGGCCTTTGCTGATGTCCTCTGATTGTGCCATTCGGGTCCGCGGTCTGTGCAAAACCTACCGGTTGTACGACCGTCCGTGCGATAGGGCCAAGCAGTGGATCCTGCCCCCCTTGCAGAAGTGCCTCGGACGAACCTCGACGCAATATTATCGCGAGGTCCTCGCAGTGGAGAACATCTCGTTCGAGGTGAAGAAGGGGGAAACGCTTGGCATTATCGGTCGAAACGGGTCAGGCAAATCCACACTGTTGCAGTTGATCGTCGGGACTCTGTATCCGACGAGTGGCAGCGTTGAAATTGACGGACGTATGGCAGCGTTGCTGGAACTCGGTGCGGGCTTTCATCCCGAGTTCACGGGGCGAGAGAACGTCTTTCTCAATGCGGCATTGTTCGGACTGTCACAGCAGGACGTCGATGCGCAGTTGGAAGACATACTGGCGTTTGCTGACATTGGGATCGCCATCGATCAGCCCGTGAAAACCTATTCCAGTGGGATGGTGGTCCGGCTGGCCTTTGCAGTGATTGCGCATGTAAAGGCGGATATTCTCGTCATTGATGAAGCGCTGGCGGTGGGCGACGCGTTCTTTGTTCAGAAATGCATGCGCTTCCTGAGAACGTTCATGGAGCATGGAACGGTGTTGTTTGTCAGTCACGACTCGGCGGCAGTGTTGAGCTTATGCCGCACGGCCGTATGGCTGGAACGCGGGCGAGTCGCCAGTATCGGCGAGGCGAAGAGAGTGTGCGATCGTTATCTGAATCCGGGCGCCTGGGATGGAACGTCGCCCTCCGCCGATGTGCCAGGATTGGACGAGGTCCATGGTAACGCCGACGGTCGCGTTTCTCTGCAAGCTGGTGATGGGGCGGGGATGTTCGGTGACCGTCAGGCCTGCATCGAAAAGGTTTTATTCAGTGGTGCTGCCGAGCGATGCATTCACACGGTAAGGGCACGCGAACGAGTGTCCCTGCGAGTTTGGTGCAAGACGTCGATACGGCTTATGAGTCCGATTGTAGGATTTCTAGTGCGAGATCGACTTGGTCAGTCTCTCTTCGGAGCGAACGTCTGCGTGATGAGGCAAGGGGCACCAGCGAATGCTGTTGAGCCGGAGACGCGATTTATCGCGGAACTGGAGTTCATGATGCCGGTTCTTCAGGCCGGGGACTACTCACTGAGTGTCGCGCTCGCTGAGGGCACGCAAGAGAGTCATGTGCAGCATCATTGGATTCATGATGCATTGGTATTTAGGTCGGCTCCTTCAGAACTGTGTTTTGGACTGTTTGCCGTTGAACTGCTGCATGTTGATTTGTGCCGGCATTTGACGCAGGACGCTCGCGATGAAAAAGCCAATGACTCTGTCGCCCTGTAGGGTGTGCGGAGGAGGACACTTCACACATCACGATGTGTTATGGGGCGATCTTATTGCCCAATGGGACCTGTCGAGTAGTGAGGCCCAATATATTAACGTCCAGCAGGGAACTACTTGTGTCGGCTGCGGCTCCAATGTGCGATCGATTGCTCTGGCGGATGCTTTCCTGCGCTACCATCACTCAACGCTTTCACTGAGGGAGTGGGTGCATACGCCGGTAGCCCGTACCTTGCAGACATTGGAAATCAATGAAGCGGGCACGTTGAGCGGCGTTCTGGAGAACATCCCAGGGCATCGGTTGGTGCACTACCCAGAGTACGACATGATGGCGCTGAACCTAGAGAGCAATTCGTTTGACATCGTCCTGCATTCGGATACTTTTGAGCATGTCTCTGACCCCGTAAAAGGCTTAACTGAATGTCGTCGTGTGCTTCGCAAAGGGGGGGCCTGTGTGTTTACCGTGCCTATCATTATTGGAAGACTGACGAAAGAACGACAAGGTCTTTCGGCGAGTTATCATGGTCATCCTGCCTGCGTCGACGAATCGATGCGTGTCTATACCGAATTCGGCGCCGATGTGTGGTGTTTTGCTCTTAGCGCGGGCTTTGTCGAGTGTCGGCTTGTGTCGTATTGTTATCCTGCTGGCCTTGCATTGATTGCAGTGGCCTAACTTCGATGAACCTAGAAATTCATAGACGTCTGAAGCTTACTTAGAAAGAATCGTCGAGTATGATTGATATGCCATTTACCGGTGAACGATACGTACCGGCCCTAGGAGGCCAGATTAAGTACGAACATTTACACCGGTATTTACTCGCTCTGGATTGGGCAAAAGGGAAGGTTGTTTTGGATGTAGCATCTGGAGAAGGATACGGTGCAGTCATCCTTGCCCGAGTGGCTACAAGAGTCGTAGGGATCGACCTCAGTGTTGAGTGTACCCGCTACGCTACCGAACGCTATCAGGATCGACACAATCTATCATTCGCGACGGGCAGTTGCGGCGAGTTGCCGTTGCGGGACCGTTCGGTGGATCTGGTCACTTCATTCGAAACGATCGAGCACCATGATCGGCACCAGGATATGTTGAACGAGATCAAGCGTGTCCTGAAACCAGAAGGAGTGCTTCTTCTTTCTTCCCCGAATCGAACGGTGTACTCCGAAGGGCCCACCCCGCCTAATCCCTATCATGTTAAGGAATTAGACTGGAACGAGCTGAATGAGTTGCTCACTGCAAGGTTTAGGTCTGTTGCCTACTATGGACAACGGTTGGCTACCGGGTCCGTAGTATTTCCTCTCAGCACGTCGGCACGCGAGAATACCTACGCCGCATATAGCGGGGCAGGAGACAAGGACGACACAGGGGTACCTTGCTTGGACGCTCCCATGTACTACATCGCTATCTGCGGGGATCAAGAGATCATCGCTCGTGAGCATAGAGCAACATCGGTATTTCTCGACCAGGAGTCTGATCTGTGGAAGGAACAACAGCAAATTGGTCACTGGGCCAATCGCATCGCGAGTGAACTGGAGGAGAAAGAGGCAAGGCTTGTCGCGGTCGCGGGCGAGTTGCAGCAAATAAAGTCGTCGAATGGATGGCGTTTCATCTGCCGGGCAAAGGAGGCCACCAATCGGATATTCCCTCCGTACACCAAGCGACGTAGTATCTACGACGCGGGGATCCGTTTCCTCAGGTGGCTTGTGGGGGAGAGGAAGTCAGATGGGCCTGCCAGGAGATGGTTGCCTGTCGCCGGTAGCATGCAAAAAATTCGGTCACTGCCGAGTTTGATCCGGAAAGCCTATAACGTGTGGCGGCAGCATGGGATGCCAGCCCTGATAGTAAAAATCGGCGAGAAAGCGCAACGACTCATAGGGCGTCCGGCGAGAAAACGGAAGCAGGTGCATTTCTTCGCCAAGGCATGGGCTCCTCTCACTATCCAATCCTCAGCCCAGCCCTTGGTGTCCGTTATTATTCCTGTCCACAATCATCCACTCGTGACCTATACCTGCCTGAGGTCAATCAAGGATACCGGAACAACGATTCGCTTCGAAGTGGTCGTGGTCGATGACTGTTCGAGTGATGAAACTCCTCGTATGCTCAGTGACATCTCGGGCATTCGAACGCTTAGAAACGAAACGAATCAGGGGTTTATTGGGTCCTGCAATGCCGGCGCCAAGATTGCCCAAGGGCAGTACCTACTGTTTCTGAATAATGACACGATCGTGCAGTCTCATTGGCTCGATGAATTGGTGCAGACATTTGAATTGGTCCCAAATGCGGGGCTGGTCGGCGCCAAATTGCTGTATCCGGATGGTAGCTTGCAGGAAGCGGGATCGATTGTTTGGAATGACGGATCGGCTTGGAACTATGGACGATTCGACGATCCTGACAAGCCGGAATACTGTTATCTGCGGGAGGTGGATTATTGTTCAGGCGCCTGCATCTTGCTTCCCAAGGATTTTTTCTCACAGCTGGGAGGCTTTGATGATCACTATTCTCCGGCCTATGGAGAAGACTCCGATCTCGCGTTTAAGGTTCGGCAAGCCGGCAAGGCAGTCTTGTATCAGCCGAAGGCTGAAATCATTCACTTCGAGGGCGCCAGCTCTGGCAAAAAAGTTTCCCAGGGTGTCAAAAGACATCAGGTGGTCAATAAGGAGAAGCTGTTTCACAGATGGGCTTCGGTCCTTGTGGGGCATGCCGCTCCGGGAGAACGGCCAGAGCTTGAACGGGAACGCGCCGTCACAAAGCGGATTCTGGTGGTGGATGCGTGTACCCCGACCCCTGACCAAGACGCCGGCTCTTTGAAGATCTACAACTTCATTAAGATCTTTCAGTCACTTTCCTATCAGGTTACCTTCATCGCAGATGACCTGACGTTTATAGAACACTACACGAAAGACCTTCAGCGTCGTGGAGTGCATTGCCTGTATTGGCCGTATGTGGCAACGTTGGATGAGCATTTGGCACGAGAAGGAGCAAAATACGATCTCATCCTGTCCTGCCGCCCCGACGTCACTGAAAAACATCTGGCAAGTTATCGGAAGCACTGTCCATCCGCAAAAGTTCTGTATGATACGGCCGATATTCATTATCTGCGCGAACAGCGGCAGGCAGAGATTGAGGGGAACACACAATTAGCCAAGCAGGCTGAGAGGCGGAAGGCTCAGGAATTGGGGCTCGTTGCCCATGTCGATTGTACGATCGTCGTAAGCGAGTGTGAAAAGGCCATTCTTCAAAAAGAAGTCCCGCGCGCGAAACTCTCCGTCATCTCGGCTGTGCATGACCGTTATGCACGTAGCGTGGCCTTTGAGGACACCCAAGATATTCTTTTTTTGGGAGGGTATCAACACCTCCCGAATGTAGATGCCGTGCAGTATTTTGTGACAGATGTGTTCCCGATTCTTCGAGACGAACTGCCCGGCGTCAAATTCTACATCGTGGGCAGCCGTCCACCTGAGTCGGTTCAGCGGCTCGCTTGTGACGATGTGATTGTCACCGGCTATGTGCCCAACCTTGAAGAGCTCATGGCGCACTGCCGACTTTCCGTCAATCCCTTGCGGTATGGAGCTGGTATCAAGGGCAAGATTGTGAGTTGTATGGCATACGGGGTTCCCTGTGCCGGTACCAGTGTGGCTTTCGAAGGGATGGAATTGGAAGACGTCCGTGATGTGGTGATCGCAGATACAGCCAAAGATCTCGCGGCCGGAATTGCAAAACTGTATCAGGATAAGAATCTGTGGCAGACACTATCAGATCGTGGATACACCATTGTCAGAGATCGATATTCGTTTGAATCGGCGCATAAATGTTACGCCGACCTTTTCGACAGCTTTCGAATCCCCGCCCGCACACGTCACCTGCCCGCGACCTATTACGGCGTCTGCAATGTCTGCGGTGAACAGACTCATTTCAAGACATTAGGATCTGACAATCTTCGAGAGAGTTTGCTCTGTGAGATATGTGGAGCAAGTTGTCGGAATCGGTCGCTTGCCGGGGGAGTGCTTCATCTTGTCGGAGGTGATCGGGCGCGCAGTATCGCCGAGCTCGCGGCCGCGCCCTCTGGACCAGTCATATTCGATACTGACGGATTTAGCCCCTTGTTTAAATTCTTGAAGGAGGCGGAATTTTATACCTCATCGATTTATGACCCCAACCGGCCGTTCGGAGAGCTCATCAAGCCAAAGGTCCTGAATGTCGACCTCCAAGCGATGCCATTTCCAGATAATTCATACGACATCATCCTGACATCGGATGTGATGGAGCATGTGAGAAGAGACGAAGCCGCACATCGTGAGATTTATCGCTGCCTCAGATCTGGCGGGCACTACGTGTTTACCGTTCCGTACGTGCCAGGATGGCATGCGAACCAGATCCGTGTTGATAGTTCAGGAGTTGAGGATGTCTATCTGATGGAAAAGCAATACCACGGTGACCCTATGAACAATAACGGCATTCTGGTCTATCGAATCTATGGCCAAGAACTGATGGCCCAATTGAGACGTATTGGTTTCGATGTCACGTTTGTCGATACCCCGGAGCCGAGCGCTGGTGTATTGAGCAAGGATTTATTTATTTGCAAAAAGCTCTAAGAACGGATTGCCGACTGGGCGAGTCGGCGGTTCGCGTGATAGCTCCGAAACCGGAGACTGTCTTCGACCGTTACGGCTTGTAGATGTGGTCCCTTCCAAGGAAGTTCGATAAGGTAGCTCCTCGATGGCCATCCGTGATTTTCTCAAGCGCATCGCGGCACGCTTCCCATGCATGCCGAGTGGCACTCACAATGCTGCTACGGACGAGCAGCATCTCGCAGCACCGATTCCTGCCTTTCACCATGAACGTGGTGTCCCGACGTATGACGCGGACTTCCTAACGGTCTGGCACAAGAGTACTGATTTCCTCAAAGACCAGAAGTTCATGGCAGCCTACAAGGCCGGTATGGACTCTGGACACAAGATTGCGCGTCCAGCGGGTTCCTCTGAGGACATCCATATCGAATGGCGGATTCATATCTGTTGTTGGGCAGCGTGGCATGCGAAGCAGCTACCAGGTGATTTTGTGGAGTGCGGGACGAACACCGGCATTATGTCATTGGCAGTAGCCAACTACATTGACTTCAACTCCACCGGGAAAGCGTTTTTTCTCTTCGATACCTTTCAAGGTATTCCCGAAGATCAGATCACACCCTACGAGCGTCTCCTGGGCCGTGCGCAGGAAAATGAAAAACTGTATGAAGATTGTTATGAAAGAGCCAGGATGAATTTTGCGCCATTCCCCAAGGCCAAGCTTGTACGAGGGAAGGTGCCGCACACATTGGCCAGCATGCCAATCGATCACGTGTGCTACTTATGTTTAGACATGAATATTGTTGTGCCTGAGCAGGCTGCCATCGAATACTTTTGGGACAAATTGGTGCCTGGTGCTCCGGTGATTCTTGACGACTACGGGTGGCTGAATTTTGGCAAACAAAAGGAGGCCATGGATACGTTTGCCGCGCGTAAGGGCGTCAAAATTGCTAACTTACCGACCGGTCAAGGGCTGTTATTCAAGCCTTGAATGCCGCTGTAGTTTCTCCGCAACGTGACGACGGTTCCCCACCACGAGTTGCTAGTCACGATTCTCTTATCCCGTATCGTCAGCCTTATCAATTTGTATGGAGTTTTTGTCTGTTCTTGATATTGTAGATGAGCTTCCCCCGAAATTTCGTCTTCCACGGGTGACGTATAATCGCAGTCCCCATGAAAGGGGAGACGATGAAGATACCGAAGCAGCAATAC
>JACQHN010000331.1 GCA_016199015.1 Nitrospira defluvii | reverse complement strand
GGCCTGAATGGTCGAAAGGGGGTAGATCGTCCCTCCGCCGGCGTTGTGTGTATTCTCGATGCAGAGGAGCGCGCTTTGAATGCTGTATGCATCCTTGGGGCGGATCGCGGCCTCAACCTGCTCGGCCGTCATAAGTCCCTGCGTGCCGTTCACCCAATGTAATTGCACACCGGCCAGCGCCCCCGCCGCGCCCTGTTCATAACGAACGATGTGTGAGTGCCGTTCAACGATCACTTCACGTCCTGCTTCCGCCTGGGAGCGCAGGCAGAGTTGATTGCCGAGTGTGCCGGACGGCACGAAGAGCGCGGCTCTTTTCCCGACCAGGGCGGCGCCGAATGCCTGAAGTTGGTTGACGGTAGGGTCTTCCCCATACACATCGTCGCCCACGTCGGCGCGCGCCATGGCCTCGCGCATGGCGGGGGAGGGCTTGGTGACGGTATCGCTGCGGAGATCGATCATGGGGTGACGCTGCTCTGCAAATGAAGGCTTTGCCGCGGCATAATTCGGCTCGGGCGGCATTCTAGCAAATTTTTATCCTGCCGGTGATACACTGGGCCCCCACTTGGAGTCGCATGGCGCGATTACGTCGTTCAGTTGCCCGATTCATACAGGTCGAGCCGCAGGAACTGTGGCCGTTAGCCTGGTCGTTTGGTTATTTCTTCTGCCTGCTCTGCGGCTACTACATTCTTCGTCCTGTACGCGATGAGATGGCTATTCAGGGCGGCGTCCACAATTTGCCATGGATGATGACCGGCACGTTTGTGACTTTGCTGGCAGCGACGCCCCTGTTCGGCTGGTTGTCTGCTCGATATTCTCGCTACCGACTCCTGCTCGCCGTCTACACGTTCTTTATCGCGAATCTGGTCGCCTTGTATCTCTTGATGACCAGCCAACTGTACATCGAGTGGGTGGCGCGCGGATTTTTCGTGTGGCTTTCGGTGTTCAACCTCTTCGTGGTGTCGATCTTCTGGAGTTTCATGGCCGATCTCTTTACGCCGGCGCAGGGCGCGCGCCTCTTTGGCGTGATTGCGGCGGGCGGGAGCACCGGCGCGTTATTCGGCCCTCTGCTCACCACCGGACTCACCTATCTGTTCCCGGTTCCGGTACTCATGCTCGCCTCGGCGATGTTTATGTTGACCTGCATCGGGTGCATCTACAAACTGGAGGTCTGGAGTCGTGCGCGGTCTCTGTCCCATCGGGAGAACATCGGGGAACCGTTGGGCGGCAGTTTACTCGCCGGGGTCCGTTTGGTGTGGGCTTCGCCTTATCTGCTCGGTATCTGCGGCTATCTCTCGCTCCTGACCATGACCGCCACCTTTCTCTACCTTGAACAAGTGCGTCTGGTGGCCGAACACTTCTCTACGCCGGAAGCCAGAACGCGTCTGTTCTCCACGCTGGATTTTGCGACCAACGTACTCACGTGGCTGACCCAGATCCTCATCACGAACCGTCTGGTCGGTCGGTTTGGTTTGGTCGCGCCGCTGCTGTTTCTCCCGTTCATCAGTCTGGTCGGCTTTCTAGGCATCGCTCTGTGGTCGGGATTGGTGGTGTACGTGAGTTTTTCTGTCCTGCGGCGAGTCGGGGAATACGCATTATCCAAACCGGCCCGTGAAGTGCTGTTCACGGTGGTGACTCGCGAAGAAAAATACAAGGCGAAGAACTTCATCGACACGGCCGTCTCGCGAGGGGGGGATGCCTCCACCGGATGGTTGGTGTCGGGAATTAAAGCCCTCGGCGTGACCACCACACACATTGCCTGGGCCCTCGTGCCGTTCATGTTGCTCTGGGCCTGGCTCAGCCATTGGCTCGCCGCCCAACACCGTGGGCAGGTTTGCTCCCGCGAGTTCCTTCCGCAGGCGCGACATCATGAGAACCGGCAGGAGACGGCGGGCCCTGTCTTTGACTCACAAAAAAATCGCATGGTATAGTCCGGCGCGGCAGTGATCAGTCGGTTATTGGTGGGTGACGGACGGTTCGCGGACATCACCAGATTACCTATTCACCAGATCAGCACACAGGAACACCATGGTTGAAGTTCCAGTCAAACTCTATCTCGATAAGTTATTGAAATTGGCACGTGAAGCCGTGCGTCCGTTCTCCCTCGTGTCTGGTCCCGTGCGGGACAAGGCCTTGCGTGCGATGGCGACGAATCTTGCGGAGGCGGAAGAGGCCATCCTGGCCGCCAATGAGAAGGATGTGGACGCGGTCGGAAAATCGATGACGGGGTACGAAAACCGAGAGCGAGTGCGGGATGCGGTCGCGCGAGTCCGTATGACGTCCGATGACGTCAAGGTGATGGTGGATCGACTGCACCGGATCGCCGATCTGCCGGATCCTCTCGGCGAGGTCATGGGCCGCCATGATGAACCCAACGGGCTCCAGGTCAGCCGGGTTCGTGTCCCGATCGGGGTCATCGGCATCGTTTCAGAATTGGCGCCGCTGGAGACGATCGATGCGCTGGCACTCTGCCTGAAATCGGCCAATGTCTGTGTCTTTCGCGGCTCACCGGATTGGACGCTGACGCAGCAGACGATCGCTGCGAGCCTGAACCGCGCGGCCGCAGAGGCGGGCATTCCGTCCGGCGCCTTCACCATCATCGACCGTCCGGAGAAAGAGGCGGCGCTGGAGCTGATCAAGTCCGGGAAGGCATTGGACGCGATCATTCCACGCGGCGGCGCCGGCCTTCGCAAGGTCGTCCAAGAACAGGCCAAAATGCCGATCTTGTGCCACGACGGCGGCATCACCCATGTGTACATCGACGACGACGCCGAGATCCCGATGGCGCAAAACGTGGTGGTGAATTCAAAAGTACAGCTTCCCGCTGCGGCCAATGCGTTGGATACGCTGCTGGTCCATCAAGGCATCGCCAGACCGCTTTTGTCGGCGCTGATTCTGCGTTTGCTGGATGAGTTTAAGATCGATGTCTACGGCTGTCCGAAGACCGTCGCATTGATGGGGCAGATGCTCATGACCGGCCATAAGGCCGTCAAACCGGCCCAAGAGGAGGACTGGAACAAGCAGTTCCAAGGTCCTAGTATGGCCATCAAGATGGTGCCGAGCTTCGACGAAGCCCTG
>JACQHN010000356.1 GCA_016199015.1 Nitrospira defluvii | reverse complement strand
TTGATGTTCATCGACACTTCTTTTCGCAAATCGCCCTCTACTCGATAGTCACGCTCAATGACTTCGCGCATTTTGACGATCTTGTCCTCGCTCACGTCCTTTACACGGATGGAGCCGTCGACCCCGGCTTTCTTCAGAATGGCCTGAGCAGCGGCACGACCGATCCCGAATACATAGGTCAGACCGATATCAATCCGTTTGTCTTTTGGCAAATCCACACCTGAGATACGTGCCATAATTTCCCCCTAATTCTGTCCCTTCATTGCATCGTAGGCTGGCGTGAGGGGCCTCTGCGACAGTGGTCCGATATCAAGGCGGCCCACCTATCGGTCAACCCTGCCGCTGCTTGTGACGGGGATTTGCACACAACACCCGCACGACCCCTCGCCTGCGGACGACTTTACATTTTGCACAAATCGGCTTTACTGACGACTTGACCTTCATAGCAATTCCATTTCTCCACTACTTAAAACGATAGGTGATGCGACCTCTTGTCAGATCGTAGGGCGACAATTGGACTGTCACTTTATCGCCGGGAAGAATCCGAATGAAGTGCATCCGCATTTTCCCCGAGATGTGCGCTAAAATCCTGTGCCCATGTTCCAATTCCACGCGAAACATTGCATTCGGGAGTGTTTCAGCCACCGTGCCGGTCACTTCTATGACATCTTCTTTTGGCACGTATCGGTATGCCTCCCCGTCTTAATGTGATAACTGTGAGAGAATCCGCGCTGGACCATTCGGCTGTATGGCGATAGTGTGCTCAAAGTGAGCCGACCAGCATCCGTCTTGCGTCACGGCCGTCCAACGATCCTCAAGAATCCGTATTGCGCCGGTTCCCATGTTCACCATTGGTTCGATTGCTAACACCATCCCAACTTGCAATCGTGGTCCCTGTCCAGGACGTCCATAATTTGGAACCTGAGGCTCCTCGTGGAGCTGTCGCCCGATACCATGTCCGACAAATTCTGTGACCACGGCAAATCCAGCCTCTTCCACATGGGTTTGGACAGCATGCGAGACATCGGACAATCTATTTCCAACAACTGCCTGAGCAATACCACGGTATAGCGATTCCTCTGTCACCCGAATTAAACGACGGGCCTCGCTACTTGCACTCCCAACCGGTACGGTGACCGCAGAATCCCCGTAAAATCCGGAAACAACTGCACCAAGATCTAGCCCAATGATATCGCCCTCTTTGAGTCGACGTTTGGATGGGATGCCATGCACAACCTGTTCGTTCACTGATGCACAGAGAGTCTTGGGGTAATTCCGATAGCCTTTGAACGCAGGAATAGCGCCACGGCCGCGAATCGCCTCTTCGGCCATGCGATCCAAATCATCGGTGGTAATACCAGGTGCCACCTTCCCCTTAAGCAACTCCAATACTTCCGCGACTACCTGAGATGCTTGCACCATCAACGCAACTTCGTCAGGCGTTTTGAACACAATCATGCGGCCCCAAGCCCGCGGAGAACGATCGCTAGCCTATCGTAAACATGGCCCATATCACCAGACCCATCAAGATCGCTCAACATCTCTTTCGCTTGGTAATAGGCGATCAATGGAGCCGTCTGCTCATCATAGACTTTCAAACGCGCTTCAATAGTCTCAGGCTTATCATCATTTCGTTGAACCAACGCATCTCCGCATCGATCACACCGGCCACTGACATTAGGGGCGGCAAAATCTACATGGAAGATACTTTGGCATTTCTGGCAACTGCGTCGTCCACTCAGACGTGCGACGATATCCTCGCGGGACACACGAAAGTTAATGACTCGATCAAGCGCGAGCCTGCTGTCGCTCAGCATGCGGTTCAATTCTTCTGCTTGCGCAACTGTTCTAGGGAATCCATCCAAAACAAAGCCGTTTTGGCAAAGAGATTCATCGAGCTTCGCGCGCACCATGTTAATGACGACAGTATCCGGTACAAGCTTGCCTGCATCCATGCTCTTTTTGGCTTCGAGCCCCAAGGCAGTTTGGCTCCTTACAGCCTCGCGCAGGAGATCACCTGTGGAAATCTTCGGCCAGCCAAACTGTGCGGTCACCCGATCAGCTTGAGTACCTTTTCCAACACCTGGGGCTCCGAGAAACACGAGTCGCATCAAATCGCCTTACGTCGTTCGACCACGAAGCCGTCCCTTTTGCAGGAAGCCGTCGTAATTGCGGTTCAGAAGATGGGATTCAATTTGTTGAGCCGTATCCAATCCCACGCCAATGACAATCAAGAGTGAGGTCCCGCCAAAGTAAAATGGCATATTCAGCTTGTAAATGAGAAATTCAGGAATCACACACACGATCGCCAAATAAATCGCCCCGGCAAAAGTAATCTTTGTGAGCACCGAATAAATATAGTCTGAGGTACGTTGACCCGGGCGTATGCCGGGTACGAATCCACCATATTTTTTTAGATTATCTGCCATATCAACGGGGTTCATGACCACCGCAGTGTAAAAGAAACAGAAGAACACAATCAGACTCACATACATCAACGTATAGAGAAGCGACCCTGGAGCCAATTGCGAACCAATCTCCTTGATCCAGGGTGTTTCAAAGAAGCCCGCAATTGTGGCCGGAAAGGCAATGATCGATGACGCAAAAATTGGCGGAATCACACCGGCCGTATTGATCTTGAGTGGAATATGGGTACTCTGCCCACCGTACACCCGACGCCCAATCACACGCTTCGCATATTGAACGGGCACTTTTCGTCGGCCGCTCTCCAGAAATACAATGGCCGCGACCACACCGAACATCACTAACGTGAGCACGACCAACAGCGGGAAACTGAGTTGCCCCACCTTGTACAGATCAAAGGTCTGAGCTACAGCTGCCGGCAGGCGTGCGACAATGCCGGCAAAGATGATCAGGGAGATCCCATTACCGATCCCACGTTCTGTGATTTGCTCGCCCAACCACATGAGAAATCCGGTGCCTGCACAGAGCGTAATGACGGTCATAAACCGGAATCCCCACCCGGGGCTTAGCACGAAGGCGCCTTGATTCATTTGTTCGAGACCGACCGCAATCCCGAACCCCTGAATCAACGCGATGACAATCGTACCGAATCGAGTATATTGGATGATCTTCTTTCGTCCGCGCTCGCCCTCTTTGGCTAACTTTGAAAGGTGGGGAATCACCACCGTCAGTAACTGTAAAATGATTGATGCGCTGATATAGGGCATAATGCCCAGCGCAAAAATCGTCAGCCGCGAGAGTGATCCTCCAGAAAAAATATCCAAAAATCCGAGCAACGCTCCGCCCTGTTTTTGGAGGAATTCTGATAGCGCCTCTCCGTTGATCCCGGGAGTTGGAATGTGCGCGCCGACACGATAGACGACGAGCATCCCCAACGTAAACAACACGCGGGTCCGCAACTCCGGTATCCTGAAGATGTTCTGGAAACTGGTCAGGAGACGCTCAAACACTGCGAATAACCTCGGCCCTCCCCCCAGCTGCCTGAATCTTCGCCTCAGCCGACTTGCTGAACTTGTGAGCCTGGACCACAAGGGGTCTCGTGACCTCTCCCTGGGCAAGGATCTTAATCAGCTGTCCCTTTCGTCGCACAAGGCCTGCATTCATCAAGAGTTGGGGCGTAATGGCTTCTGTTGTCTCCAGATCAGCCAGACTTTTCAAATTAATGATCGTATACTCAGTTCGAAATTGATTCGTGAACCCATACTTCGGGACCCGACGAATCAAGGGCATTTGGCCACCCTCAAACCCAGGGCGCTTCCCTCCGCCTGATCGAGCCTTAAGACCCTTGTGCCCCTTAGTCGCGGTCTTTCCATGACCGGATCCTGGACCGCGCCCGATTCGCTTCCGCTTGTGTTTCGCTCCTCGAGAAGGAGCAAGATCATGCAACTTCATTGGGGACTCACTTCCAGTAAATAGCCCACCTTCGCGATCATGCCCTTAACTTGATCGCTGGCAGGACGCAACACAGTGGCATTGAGTTTTCGAAGCCCCAATCCCCTAAGCACCAATCGATGCTTATGCGGTGTCCCGATAGGGCTCCGCTTCAGGGTGATACGAAGGCTCGCCTGAGCACTTGTTGATTTCTTTTCAGTAGCCATTAGACATGTACCTGCGCTTCGCTTCCAGCACTGCGCCGTAGCCTCATCATTTCTTGAGGATCACACAACTGCTGAAGCCCGTGAAGAGTAGCT
>JACQHN010000338.1 GCA_016199015.1 Nitrospira defluvii | reverse complement strand
TTCGCGCCGTGGACCTCGCTGCGGCCGCGCTGGACGGCCTTTTTGAACATCCTGTGGGTGCTTCTGATCCTGTCCGTGACACACAGCAGTCCGGTGTTTCGAGGCTGTTGAGATGACTTTTTCAGCATCCCGCTAGGTCTGGCGTGCTCGAAGGCGTTTCGCGAGCAACTCCAGCGTTCCCGCCGTTCGCATTGAAAACACTCGTTCTTGCTTAGGCCGCTTCTTATCCGCGGCGCTCTCCTCGATTAAGGCTTGGAGATCGTCGAGGGTGTCCACATCGCCCCATGCGGGTAGGAGGGCGGTCTTCAATCCTGCTGCCGCAGCTTTTTGCTGCGTGAGGGCGAGCACGCGATCCGTCGACCAGGGAATGTTTGTGAACAGGTCGGGGCGTGGCTGGGTCAGGCCGATCAGATAGTACCCGCCGTCGCTGGCCGGACCAATCACCACATCATGCCGGGTGAGCGACTCCACAGCATCGCGATAGTGTGTGAGTGGCAGCGATGGAACATCACTGCCCACGATGCAGATCCGCCGATAGCCCTGTGAAAACAAGCTGTCGAATGTCTGCCGCATCCGGGCCCCGAGGTCCTCGCCTTGTTGGTCGAGAAGTGTGACTCCATGGCGTGCTTCCATGATGCGGAAAAAGACATGGCGGCTCGAGGGGGCACAGGCGAGAAAGCGATCAACCGGAAGCTTGAACTTGCCGATTGCGGCCTTCGTGCGTTCGAGGGTGTCGAGCACGAAGCTCCCATGAAGAGTCGCAGCCTCGTCCTCGGTGAGTGCGGGACTCAGCCGCGTCTTGACCTGACCAGGTACCGGGGCCTTGGCAAAAATCACGAGCGCAGCCTCGCGAGGCGTGAGGCGTGAATCGTGAGGTGGGTTTGAATGAGTTTCTCTCTGCTCTGCTTGCCGTCCTGGCACCGTTCCCTCCTTACGCCTTACCCCTCACGGAATCATCTCACCATCGCATAGAAGTGGTGAAGCTTGCGTGGGCTCACCCCGATCCAGTACAGGAAGCGTAGGGTCCACATCAACAGAATTGTGCGGATGGGACCGTTATGTTCCCACCGACGGAAGGCGGTCACGACATATTCGTTGACCGGAACGAGGCGTCCGGCTCGTTTGAGGCGGCGCGTGAAGTCGATATCTTCCATGAGCGGAATATCCGCGAACCGGCCGATCCGCTCGAAGACCTCGCGCCTGACGAAGATCGCCTGGTCGCCTGTGGCGATGCCACTCCATTGGGAACGCAGGTTCATCAAGCCTCCGATGATGCGTGCCACGGTGCGATGAGAGTCGAAGCGAACGTTGAACCGTCCGCCGACAGAGGTACCGTCAAACAGGGCGTCGGAAATGGCCTGTGTGGCAGCAGGTGGGAGCTGGGTATCGGCATGGAGGAACAGCAGCACATCACCTTGACTGGCGGCAGCGCCGACATTGAGCTGGCGAGCACGGCCCTGCGGCGCCGACAGGAGGCGAATGGAACTGGAGGCTGAGGCATGGCCGGCAAGGGGAGCAGTCCGAAGTTGTATCGCGAATGATTGCACAATGGAGCAGGTCTGATCGGAACTGCCGCCGTCCACGACGATCACGTCGTCGAATCCGAGCGCGACGGTATGGGAGAGGGTCCGGCCGATAAGCCGAGCTTCATTGAGGACCGGAATGATGACGGTGATCGTCATCGGAACAGGATCGCGAGCGATCTGTTCAGCGCCGCGCTCTCATGGTGTGGCACTGCACTCGGTATTTCAGGCCGCCCGTTTGGGTTCGTTGAACATGAAGTACATGACCACGACGATGGTGGACCAGAATATCATCTGCTTGTGCCAGAACAGCACCTCGCCGTAGTGAAAAAATGCCAAGCTGATCAGGACCGAGCCGGCCATCAAGGAATAGCGGATGGTCGGATTCTCGACCACCGCGTTGGCCCACACTGCGATGCCGCCAAAGTAGATCAACAGGGGGACGACATTGATTTCGAATCCGCCGCTGATCGAGAGAAATACGTCGAGGAATCCAATGAACATCAAGGCCGTGCCGATCATCATTCCGATGACATGGGCCTGGCGGTCGGAATTGCTCTCCTCGTCAGGGCGGTTCGATGAAGGCCTGACTGGACGAATCGAGGGGTCCGGGAGGTCGCTGGGTGCCATGCTTAGGCCTTAAAATGTTTGCTCAGGGTGAGGGCTTGTCGTTGGTATGACGAGCCGAGCGTGGTGCCGTACATCTGCGTCGGTATCTCTAACATGTGATCATACACTACTTTGAAGAAGGTTTGCCCGTCATGAATGAGGAATGGCACATCATGTGGGCGGACCTCCAGGACGACCTGTGTCCCACGCATCCGTCCGTCTCCATAGCCAAAACCCGGGTCGAAGAATCCCGCATAGTGAGTTCGTAACTCTCCGCAGGCGGCTTCGTAGGCCACCATCTCGGCGGCATAGCCAGGCGGCACTCGGATGCGTTCCTTGGATGCCAGGATATAAAACTCTTCCGGCTCCAAGAGCAGGCTGTTCTGCCGGTGTCGCTTCAAGGGTTCCCAGAAGTCCAATGCCGCATAGTGTCCGATTTTTGACAGGTCGATCACATGACTGTTCTTCTTGGCCCGATAGCCGATCACTTGGTCCTCGCGGTCGCTGCCGGTCAGATCGATTCGCAAGAAGAGCCCTCGCTCGGTCCGGAACTCGTTGGAACGGAGCGGTTTCGGGGTCGGCGAATTGTGAAACAGCAGGGGTTCTGCGGCATGAATTTTCTGTAGCGCGGCATCCGACACGGTGGCGTCCCTGCGCACGAAGCGGATCTGATTCAACGAGTCACCGGTGCGCACTTTGATGGCGAAGGAGCGCGGTACGACCTCCAAATAGAGCGGCCCGCGGTAGCCGGCTCGGATCTCATCGAAGCCGGCATTCAAGTCGGTGACGACCCGGGTGAAGACATCCAGCCGCCCAGTCGTGCTTTTGGGATTGGCACGGGCGCGGATGGTGGCGGGCAGCTTCAGATGCTCCAAGAGTGGCACCAGATAGACATGGCCTTTTTCGAGAATGGCCCCCTGTGTGAGGTCCATCTCGTACATCACGAGGTCGGACTGATAGAAGTCGAGGACATTGAGGCGGTTGCTGATGGGCGACAACTCGGGTAGGAAGCTGCTGATCAGCCGGTAGGCTTTCTTCCCAAGCCGCAAATCCAGGCTGGCCGGCTGGATCTGCCGGTCTTCCATTGGCCTGTCGGACTTGATGATACCGCGGGTGATAAGGTCGGCGATCTGCTGGTAGGGCAGAATGCCTTTCGAGGAGCCGGCACGTGTCACAGATGTTCCCCCCCTCCGTCGCAGCCGTTGCTGGTTGCGCCCCACGAGGGATGGGCGCCTACCATCGGCAGCTCGCGTCCCTGGCCTGATCCTGGCTGAGGATAGTGGTACGTTTTGTTCTCGTAATTTCTCAGCACGGCGCCATCTTCATCGAGATTGACGAGGTACTCCGCGGGAAGCAGCGGAATCTTGCCTCCGCCTCCAGGGGCGTCGATCACAAAATGCGGGACCGCCATGCCGCTCGTGTGGCCTTGCAATGACTTGATGATCCTAAGCCCTGTTTCCACTGATGTCCGGAAATGGTTTGTCCCCTTGGTTAAGTCAGCCTGGTACAGGTAGTACGGCTTCACGCGTGCCAGTAACAATTGATGCATCAGCCGCTTCATGATCTCGGGGTCGTCGTTGACTCCCTTCAGTAAGACGGTCTGCGCGCCGAGAGGAACTCCGGCGTCGGCCAACATCCCGCAGGCCCGTTTGACCGCCGGCGTCAGTTCGTCCGGATGGTTGAAGTGAAGATTCATATAGAGCGGGTGATATTTTTTGACGAGCTCGCAGAGTTTGGGCGTGATGCGCTCGGGGAGGCTGCCCGGCACGCGTGTGCCGATCCGGATCAGTTCCAAGTGAGGGATGGTCCGGAGCGATGTGAGTACTCGTTCCAGCAGGTTGTCCGGCAGCAACAAGGGGTCTCCCCCGGACAGAATCACGTCGCGCACTTCCTGATGCTCGCGCAGATAGGCAATGGCCCGGTCGAGTTCACCTTTTTTGAGGAAGCCTGGTTTGCCGACCAGCCGTTTGCGGGTGCAAAACCGGCAATAGATCGGGCATTGGTTGGTGACCATCAGGAGGACGCGGTCGGGGTACCGGTGGACCAGATGGGGCACGGGGCTCATCAGGTCTTCTTCGAGTGGATCGTCTTCCGCGTCGGCATCCGCCATTTCGGCGCGATCCGGGACGACCTGTTTCCAAATCGCATCACCCTGTTCCTTGATTGTGGCCAACACGGTCGGGGTGATCCGCATGGGGTAGTCCCCCACGATGTCTTCGATTTCCTTCGGGGCGACGCCGAGCCGGT